>DKNS01000009.1:7643-16209 GCA_002469765.1 Flavobacteriales bacterium UBA7382
CCTGAAACTGCCCCAGATGTCGCCCCAGATGCTGCAGCGTCGGAGGAGGGGCTCTCAGAAGACCCCGCTGCATGAAGGGATGGGTGCTCGCCATGCATTGCCACAATGCCAGCATGGCACAGGTGATTCAAGGCGCTGTTGAAGCAGAAGACATTCCTGTCGTGTTGATGAACAAGCAGGACTCGAGCTACGTCGGCATGTGCTTTGCAACACGACCTGTGGAGATTTGGGTGCCTGAATCTCACGAAGAACAAGCCAAGACTTGCCTTCAAGCGCTTCAGACATGAGCCAGAAGTACGCGAATGAATGGGTCACCCGAGGGGTTACCGGCACCGTATTTGTGACTGTCGTGATGGGCGCTGTGGTCTGGTCGCCGTGGACCAACGCGGGACTTTGGGCCTTGGTGTCGGCTTTGGCTTGGGCAGAATGGGCCAAGGCACCGCAAGCGCCTGTGGCCAAATTTCCCAAAGCGTTGTCCCTCCTGTTTCCCGTGCCGGCCTTGGCCGCGTTGTTGTGGTTCTGCGAGGCAGAGCCTTACGACCCATGGCCAGTGTTGTCTTTCTTGTGGATGGTCTGGGCCAACGACACCGGAGCGTTCCTTGTGGGCAAGCCCTTCGGCAAACACAAGTTGGCCCCAACGGTGTCGCCCGGCAAATCGTGGGAAGGCACCGTGGGTGGCATGTTGGCCTCGGCGTGCGTGGCCTGGGCTGTGTTGGGGTGGGAGTGGATGTGGCTCGGCGCGCTCATGGGCGTGTTGTCAACGTCGGGAGACTTGATACAAAGTGCATGGAAACGCCGGCGAGGCTTGAAGGACTCAGGCAATCTGCTGCCAGGCCATGGGGGGGTGATGGACCGTTTCGATGGATTTTTGATCGCGGCACCGACCTATGTGCTTCTTTGGTGCATTTTCGCACCTGAATTTTGAGATCATGACGTTTCACCGAGAAGGATTTGGAATCATGGCCCTTGTGGCGGCCGTGGGTGGCGGGGCTGTGGCCCTGGCGTGGCAGTTGAACGCTGCCTCGTGGGTGGTGCAGTTGGTTGCATTTTTGGCCTTGGTCGACTTCACATTGGTGGCTCAATTTTTCCGGGTCCCCAAGCGAACCCCTGTCGCCGCCGAGGGGCAAATCTTGTGTCCTTCCGACGGAAAAGTCGTGGTCATTGAAGAAGTGGACGAGCCTGAGGTTTTTGGAGACAAGCGCATTCAGGTGAGTATTTTCATGAGTCCTTTGAACGTGCACGTGCAATGGGCCCCCATGGCCGGCAAGGTGACGCACGCCATCTACCATGCAGGCAAATACCTCGTGGCTTGGCACCCCAAGAGCAGCACGGAAAATGAACGGACCACCCTGGTCATCGAAGGCGACCGCGGTCCGGTGCTGTTTCGACAAATTGCAGGAGCGGTGGCCCGACGCATCATGCACTACATCGAGCCAGGACAGAAAGTGGCGCTTGGCGAGGAAGTGGGCTTCATCAAGTTTGGTTCTCGGATCGACGTGTTTTTGCCGCTGGGGACAGACATCCATGTGGATCTCGACCAGAAAGTAAAGGGCCGCGAAACGGTCCTGGCCACGTTGCCCAAGTCCTGAAGTGACAGGTGGTTTGGTTCTCCCAAGTGCGGGAGGTATTTTGCCACCAAATCACCTGATTCATGAAACAATTCGCCTTTCTCGCGCTTGGTCTGTGGGCCGCGGCGCCCGTGCTTGCACAGAAGCACGACCTGAGCCAAGCGCCGCAGCTCCCCGCACATGCGCGGGTTAAAGCGCCCATGCCGACGCATGCTGTGCTTGACATCGACCACCGTCCTGAAACCCCGATTTCTTTGGAGCACACCCCATCTGCCGACCACATCCAGTCGCGCGATCTTGTGGTGGAGCGCCAAGTCATCGGAATCACCCAATACGATTTGCAATCCAACGCCGCCATTGACGATCGCATGGCGGGCAACGGAGACGCCGTCAGTGCAGCCTGGACGATGTCCTTGGACGTGACGCCATTCGAAGATCGTGGCACGGGCTACAACTTCTTCAACGGCGAGGTGTGGGACGAGCAGCCCTACGAGCGCATTGAAAACGTGCGCATCGGATGGCCTTCTATCAACCATCTTGGCGACGGCCGTGAGGTTGTCATCAGCCACGCCGGCATCGACACGCCTTTGCACATGGCACGTCGCGATGCGGGCAATGGCACATGGGAGGACTCAGACTTGCCCAACTATGCCTTGTTGGACGACGGGGTGACCACGGTCGGCAACCTCTGGCCTCGCGCAGCGGTGGGTGGATTGAACGACGAAATCCTCCATGTCATTTGCATCTCCACGCCCATCGCCAACGGCGGTGCGGAGTACCAAGGCCAAGACGGGGCGTTGTTGTACTACCGTTCCATGGATTCCGGGGACACCTGGGAAATGCAAACCTTCCCTGAATTAGACTCGTCCAACTTCGTCAACATGAGTGCAGACGCCTACAGCATTCACGCGGAAGACGGTGTGGTGGCTTTCGCGGTGTTCAACGACATCAGCGACACCTTCATCATGATTTCAGACGACGCAGGTGACAACTGGGAATACCACATTTTGGCGGACTTCCCTGTGGACTTGTACGAAGTGAACGCGGGACTCCCCGATTCGCTTGGGTTCGATTTTGACGGCGATGGCATTGCCCAGGAGTACTTCAACTCCGACGGCGCAGGAGACGTCCACGTGGACGTGGAGGGCACTGTGCACTGCGTGTACGGCGGCATGTATTACGCCGATGCGGACACCATCGACGAAGGATTCAGTTACTTCCCAGGCACCAACGGCTTGCAATATTGGCGTGAGGACTTTGGCCCCGACAGCAGCGTGACCATCGCGTACGCGTACGACATTGATGAAAGCGGCCAGTTGGACTTGGAGGACGACATCGCCGCCTACTTTGTGAACCTAGCGGGCATCCCCAGCATGTCTTCAGACGAGGACGCGAACCTTTACGTGAGCTACAGCGCCATCATGGAGAACTACTCTTCTGGCCTGCAGAACTTCCGCCATGTGCACGTGGTGAACTCAGAGGACAACGGAGATTCATGGAACAGCGAGGAAGCCTGCGATCTGACCCCGGACGTGGACTTTGACGGGTACGAAGCCGTCTTCGCTTCGATGCCACCTCGTGTGGGCGAGCACATCGAATTGATTTACCAGCGTGACTTTGAGCCCGGCTTGCACATCCGCGGCGACGAGGACCCTATGGACGTGAACGACATTGTGCACCTTCGCGTACCCATCTCCGATTTGGGCGAGTGCGCAGACATCGACTTTGAAGATTGGGTGGGCGTGGAAGAAGCATTTCAGGCTGGCCAGGTGCAGTTGTTTCCGAACCCAGCCAGTACCGTGGTCGAGATTGTGATTGACCGTCCAGGGATCCACGACGTGCGTGTGTTGGATGTAGAAGGCCGTGAGCACATGGCTTGGACCACCGCAGGGTTGGTGGAAAAAGTGGACGTGCGAACCTTGCCTTCGGGTTTGTACTTCGTGGAGCTCAGCCAAGGTGCCGCCCGCACTGTGGTGCGCCTCGCTGTGCAATGACGAGTGCTTGAATTGAGGGACGTTGTCCCGACCTTTGAAAGCGGCGCCCTTGGGTGCCGCTTTTTTACTTCAAGCACATGCGCATTCATTTGATTTCCATCGGAGACGAGTTGTTGATCGGCCAAACGGTCAACACCAATGCGGCTTGGATGGGGCGGGAACTCACGTTGGAAGGCTGGGTTGTTTCAGGGACGGAGGTCATAGCCGACAAGCCAAAGGACATCGTCGATGCGCTTGATCGAGGTCTCGCCTCGGCGGATGCGGTGTTGATCACAGGCGGATTGGGTCCCACCAAAGACGACGTCACCAAACATGTCTTGGCATCATATTTCGACACCCCTTTGGTCATGCACGAGCCCATCGCGAAGGCGATTGAGGCGTGGTTCAATTCGCGGAACGTGCCTTTCTTGGAAGTGAACCGGCTTCAAGCCATGCTGCCAGAGGACTGCACTGTGCTTCCCAACCCGCTCGGCACGGCGTCCGGCATGTGGTTTGAGCGCGGTGGGCACGTGGTGGTGAGCATGCCGGGAGTGCCATATGAGATGGAAGGATTGATGACCCAAGAAGTCTTGCCGCGTCTGCAGGAGCACTTTGAGCTTCCCACCACGCTGTATGAAACCGTTGTCACGGCTGGCATAGGAGAAAGCTCGCTGTCGGCTCTGGTGGAGCCGTGGGAAAATGGCCTGTCAGAAAAAGGGGTGTCTTTGGCGTATTTGCCATCCCCAGGTCAAGTGAAAATGCGGTTGGGCGTGCACGGCCCGGCTTCGGATCGAGAGAAGTTGGAGGCGTTGATTGCATCGGAAACGGAGACCTTGGTGAAGTTGATTGCACCCCATGTGGTCGGTCGAGGCAACATGGACATCCCTGGCGCGGTGCTGAAACTTCTTCGAAAGCATGACCAAACGGTCGCCACGGCGGAGTCGTGCACAGGAGGGGCAGTGGCCCAAATGCTAACTGGGGTTTCCGGAGCCAGTGCATCTTATCTGGGTTCGGTGGTGGCCTACGACAATCGGGTGAAGTCCGACGTGTTGGGGGTGCCAGAGTCTGCGTTGGAAACCCATGGCGCGGTGAGTGAAGTGGTGGTGTTGGCGATGGCAGAAGGGGTCAGGCAGCGGCTCGGGACAACCTGGGGGGTGTCTACCTCTGGAGTGGCTGGACCAAGTGGTGGGACAGAGGACAAGCCTGTGGGCATGGTTTGGATGGCCATTGCGGGGCCTCACGGCTGCAGGGCATGGGTCCACCGCTTTGGATCGCAGCGTGCCCGCATCGTCCAACGCGCCTCCCGTCGGATTTTGACCCATCTGTATCAAGAAGTCAAGAATCAGGGCGCTTCAGCGTTGGAGGAATGACGAAAAAGTTGTTTCTTTGCAGTCCTAAAAATTAGTGCCATGAGCCGCGTCTGTCAAATTACCGGGAAGAAAGTGATGGTTGGAAACAACGTCTCACACTCACAGCGCAAGACAAAGCGTCGTTTCTACCCCAACCTCCAGCGCAAGCGCTTCTACATCCCAGAAGAAGACCGTTGGGTGACATTGCGTGTGTCGGCCAAGGCCATCCGCACCATCAGCAAAATCGGTGTGCTCGCCGCCATGAAGCGGGGTGAGGAGCTCGGCGTCTTGGAAGCCAAGTGATTCGAACCGAAGGAAGCCAAGCTTCCCCAATCAAAAAGACCCGCCAAGTGGCGGGTCTTTTTGTGTTCAAAGGTTTTGGTTCGTGATCCTCAGTCGTTGCCAAGGATGATGGGCAAACCGCCTTCGCCACCTCCAACGATCACCACCTTGGAGTTGTTGCTTTTGGCAATTTCTTTGGTGGCCTCGATGCCTTTCCATTTCAGGAGTTTCTCGCTGAGTCCCTTCGAGATGATCTCCTCGAAGTCCCGGATACCTGCGGCTTCGATGCGAAGTCTGTCGGCTTCTTTTTCGGCTTTCTCCAAGCGGAATTTATACTCCAACGATTCTTGTTCTTGCTGCAGCTTGCGTTCGATGGCTTTTTCCAAAGTCACTGGAAGTTGGATGTTTCGAATCAGCACGTCGTTCAACTGGATGTAGTTGTCGACAAGCTTGCTGGCCAATTGCTCCTTGATTTCCAACTGAATCTGCTCACGCTTGGTTGTGTTGAATTCTTCCGGCAGGTACTTCGCAATCACCTCACGGGCCACGGAACGCATGGCGGGTCGGATGACCTTCTCTTCGAAGTCCCGGCCGCGTTGGATTTCCAGATAGCCCAACTTGTCGTATTGAGGTTGGGTGAACACCGTCATGTCCATGTTGATCTTGAGCAGGTTGGAGCTCAACACCTCAAGCGCCTCCATTTGCTCCGTCTGTCGGATTTCGTACTTGTAGACCTTGTTCCAAGGGGCTTTGAAGTGAAAGCCGCTTTTGAGCGGGGCTTCTTCTGGGTTGACCCCTTCACCAAACGTGTGGAAGGTCAAACCTGCATAACCAGACGGCACGGTGACAGTCAGGGATCCCCACAGCATGAAGACAGGGAGGAAGACGACAAGGGCAACGAGGATGCCGCGAAGCTTGCGGCGGTCCTCCGGGGAGGCAGACATGTTGTTCATGGGTCGAATTTAATCAGCGGGCGCCAGTTGAGCGTCGGATGGCCCACTCGGTCGTCAACAAAGCAATCAAGACAGTGAGGAGCCAGATTTCAGCATGCAAAGGCTGCCGTTCGTTGCTCATGTGCACGACGTCTTGGGCCGAGAGCCTGGCCGAGAACGCGCCCCAGGCGTTCTGAAGGTCTGCGGCATCCGCTGGCGCATCCAGAGTCCCCAAAAAAGCCCCAGACGTCGCCATCGCCATTCTCCGAAGCATGCGGTGGTTGGCAGGCGAAAGGCTGGCCTCGGCTTGAACTTCCTGGACCACGAGGGTGCCGGATTCTTTCAGGAATTCCCCGCCATGCGTGCATCGTGCTTCCCAGTCGTACACCCCGGGAATGAGATTTCCGAGGTCCGCGATGAGGTCGGTGCCGCGCACACGACTGGAGAAATTGTGTTCCGTGGATAGACCGCCGCGATTGGTCAATGTCAAAAGGACGTCCACGTCTTTGGTGGGGGTGAGCGAAGCGTCGTACACCTCCGCCACGAAGGTGCATCGAACATCTTCATCCAGCCGCTCTGGGGCTTGGATGCGCAAGCGGTTCACATCTGTTCTGCTGCTCAGGTATTGCAGGGTGCTGTTGACCAACGCATCGAAGGCCACAACGTCTCCGCTGTTCTGGGCGACATCCTGGATTCGCCAACGCCACAGCCCCTCTCCCAAGGTCACCGCTGTGCGGGAGTTGTCGTCCTTTCGGACGGCCCAAAGTGGCCAATCTGTGGTCACGGGACCGACCTGTTGGGTCAAGGCGGAGGTCAGGGTGGGTGACACCGTGTACGTCCCTGTGGGACATGCCAGCGGTGGCCACAGGTCCACCATGCCGGTGAGTGCCTCGGCCATGGGAAAGGCGTCAAACGGCTTGGTCACGTGCCCCTGGGCCTCGGTGATGAGGTCTTGGGCGACGAACGTGAAGCCAAACCGTCCCATTCCCCAGTCCCGCCATGTGCTGTTGGCGTGCCCAAGCACCCAAAGCGCTGGACTGCGTTGAACGTCGTCGGCCCAATTCCTCGGCCAATTCAAAGGATCGATGTGATGAAGCACCAGGACGTCGTGCTCAGGGAGGTTTGCGGGCACATCGTCAGAGAGCCACACCACGTTGGTTTCTTGGTGCTGGTTGGTTTCTGCCGCAACACGAATGGCGGCCAAATCCGGATGTGGTGCCTTTGCCACGAACAAGATTTTCCGACGACTTTCTAGGACTTCAATCGACGCACTTCTGGCATTGTTGGCGGTGGTCGCTTCAGAGACAGACGCGCCACCTTGCAGCTGAATGCGCGCTGTCACCGTGCGCACGCCGGCCTCTTCTGCGTCGAGTTGGGTTGTCCAAGTTTTGCTCGCCAAATCCTGTGCTGGTGTCCAGGGACTGGTGTCGAGTACTTGGCCTCCAGAAGTCAACTGCATCAGGAGATGAACGCCCTGAAACCCTCGGGAACGAACCGTCACCTCTACGGGAAAGGCATTGCCGAGGTAAGCCACTTTATTCGTTCGCAAGTCCGTCAAGTCGAGGTCTTTCACCACGGCTGTGTCTCCGGTGCCAATGAAGACATGTGGCACTTCAAGCTTGCGTGCGCTGTATTCAGGGTCAGGACCGCGGTTCACCCTGCCGTCGGTCACCACGACCACGGCGGGGACATTGCGATGGACGAACCGATTGCGCAATGTTTCGAGCGCCCCGCCAAGGTCAGTGCGTTTGCCGTCGGCCTCCCAGTCTTCAGACGTCAGGTCTCTCACGTTTCGGTCAAAGCCCAACAGGGCCATGTCCCATCCGGCTCCTTCAGTCCACGTCGGAAACTCAGCGACGAGTGTGGCCAACGCTTCGCGGCGGGCGAGGCTGTCTGCGCCCGTCCATTGGGAGGACGTTTGGTCCACCAAGACAGGCAGCAGAGGGCGTTCCACCGTTTCAGCGCTGCGTCGCACCATCGGTTCGAGGAGCAACAGGGCGAGCACGCCCAGCGATGCGAGACGCAACAACGCGAGTAACCACGTGGGTTTGGGGCGGTCCGAGCCCCAGCCGTAAAGGAGTGTGGTCAGGATTAAACACAATGCGCCAAGCACCGCCCCTTGCCAGGGTTCGGCGTGCACGATGAGGTCTGACCAGTTCATGAAGGCGGTGCGTGCGTCCTTATGCGGTGATCATGCCGCCATCCACGTTGAGCGTTTGGCCGGTGATGTACGAGCTCATGTCGCCCGCCAAGAACACGCACAAGTTGGCCACATCCTCTGGCGTGCCGCCCCGTTTCAAGGGGATGGCATCGCGCCATCCCTGGACGGTGTCGGCGTCGAGTTTGGCGGTCATTTCAGTCTCAATGAAACCAGGGGCAATGGCGTTGCAGCGAATGTTGCGGCTGCCCAATTCCAAGGCCACGGACTTGGTGAATCCGAGGATGCCGGCTTTGGAAGCAGC
>DKNS01000009.1:16588-23862 GCA_002469765.1 Flavobacteriales bacterium UBA7382
ATGGATCCCGCCCGCGCCTTGAGCATGGTGCGCATGACAGCTTTGGTCAGGTTGAAGCAGCTCTTCAGGTTGACGCTGATCACACGATCCCATTGATCCTCGGTCATGCGCATAAGCAGGGTGTCGTCCGTGATGCCGGCGTTGTTGATCACAATGTCCACGGTCCCGAAGGCCTCCACGACCTCTTGGACCAGACGTTCGGCGTCGGTCATGCTCGCTGCGTCCGATTGGAACCCTTGCACGATGCCTCCACCTGAACTGAGTTCGACTTCGAGGGCTTTGGCGGCTTCGGCTGAGCTGCGATACGTGAACGCGACTTTGGCGCCGTGGGTGACGAACTGTTGGGCAATGGCCTTGCCAATGCCGCGGGAAGCGCCTGTCACGATGGCGACTTTTCCTTCAAGAAGCATGAATTGGAATTAGGGTGTGTCTTGGGTGGGAGAGGTGGGGATCAAGTCGGCCGCCTCGGCGATGAGCTCGGCGATGTCTTTCACGTCGATTGAGCTCTCGCGTTCGGCGTTTTTCACGCCATCGGTCATCATGGTGTTGCAGAATGGACATCCCGTTGCCACCACTTGAGGATTGGTGTCCAGGACGTCTTCAGTCCGTTCGTGGTTCACTTCGCGGTTGCCTTTCTCGGCCTCCTTGAACATTTGGGCACCTCCAGCTCCGCAGCACAATCCGTTTTGCTTGCAGCGCCGCATCTCGACGAGCTCAGCATCCAAGGTGCCCAACACGTCCCGGGGAGCGGCGTATTCGCCGTTGCCTCGCCCGAGGTAACATGGGTCGTGGAAGGTGATCCTGCGCCCCTTGAAAGGATTGCCGTCGGCGACCTTGAGTCGGCCTTGGTCGATCAGGTCGCGGATGAACTGCGTGTGGTGCATCACCTCGTAGTTTCCACCGAGTTCAGGGTACTCGTTCTTGAGCACGTTGAAGCAATGGGGACAACCGGTGACGATGCGCTTGACTTCGTAGCCGTTCAGAACCGCGATGTTCTGTGCGGCTTGCATCTGGAACAAGAACTCGTTCCCTGCCCGCTTGGCAGGGTCGCCCGTGCAGCTTTCTTCGGCACCAAGCACCGCGAATGGCACCTCGCAGTGATGGAGGATGCGTGCAATGGCCTTGGTGATGCGCTTGGCCCGGTCGTCAAAGCTTCCGGCACATCCCACCCAAAAGAGCACTTCTGGGGTTTGGCCTTGGGCGGTCATGTCCGCCAACGTGGGAACTGAAAAAGTGCTCATGGTCAGGCTTCTTTCGTCCAATCTCCACGGTTTGCAGCAGGGAATGCCCACGGCGCCCCGTTGTTTTCAATGTTGTTGAACATGCTCGTGATGGATTCCGGCGACTTGCTGTCTTCCATGATCAGGCTGCGACGCATGTCGAGCACGATGCCCATGGGCGAGATGTTCACGGGGCAGGCTTGTACGCATGCTTGGCATGAGGTGCAGGCCCAAAGTTCTTCCTCGGTGATGTAGTCGCCCAAGAGGGTCTTGCCGTCGCCTTCCCAGGCTCCACCGTTGGCGTCGCGCTGCTTCCCGATTTCTTCGATTCGGTCGCGCGTGTCCATCATGATCTTCCGCGGGGAAAGGAGTTTGCCGGTTTGGTTGGCCGGGCACTCGCTGGTGCAGCGACCGCACTCGGTGCATGTGTACGCTTCCATCAGTTGTTTCCAGCTCAAATCAGGAGCGTCCTTCGCCCCAAACTTGACCGGCGAGGCGTCTGGGTCTGGCGCCGGTGCCGCAAAAGGGTCGGCGTTGGGGTTCATCATGAGGTCCACTTCCTTCTTCACGGCGGCCATGTTGTCCATGGCGCCCTGGACCGTCAAGTCGCTGTAGTACGTGTTGGGGAAGGCCAGCAAAATGTGGAAGTGCTTGGAGTAGGTCACATACACCAAGAAGCACAGGATGCCCAAAATGTGGAACCACCACATGCCGCGTTCCACGGCCACCACCCCAGTGTCGCTCAATCCCTGGTACAACGGCACCAGCCATTGGCTGACCGGGAACGATCCAGCCACGATGTAGTGGTCCAGACCACGGGTTTGGGCAATGTGGTCGGCCGCATTCATGCTGAGGAAAGCGAACATCAAGATCACTTCTGCCACCAAAATTAAATTGGCGTCCAGCGAAGGCCAACCGCCCATCTCAGGGCTGCGGAACCGGGCAATCGCCATTCCGTTGCGACGAACGAAGAAGACCACGCATGCAAGGACCACCAGGGCCGCCAGCACCTCGAACGTGCCGATGAGGACATCGTATACAGGCCCCAAGAAGGCGAATGCACGGTGTGTACCCAACAAGCCGTCGATGACGATCTCGAGCAACTCGATGTTGATGACCACGAAGCCCACGTAGATCATGATGTGCATGACGCCAGCCACCGGCCGGGCCACCATTTTGCCTTGTCCAAGGGCCACGCGGGCCATCACCTTCCAACGGTCGGTCGCCCGGTCGGAGCGGTTCACGTCTTGACCTTGCAAGATGTTGCGCCGGATGAATCCGATGCGCTTGGCGAACAAGCCCACGCCTGCAGCGACACACATCGCGAAGAGGAGTTGAGCAATCATGTTGTCACGGGTTTTGAGAAGAACCGCCTTCTGCGGCTTCAAGTTCTTCCTGAATCAGACCCTTCAAGCGTTGCAGGTCCTTCTTGCTGAGATCCGACTTGGAACGCTTGCGGCCAAAGACGCTGACCTGCACATACTTCCAAGGGTTCAGCTGGAGGTCGTCCAACAACAGTTGCAATTCCAAATTGGTGGCGACCAGTCCGTCGTGCAGGCTGTCGCTCTTCATCAACTTCCCCAGGGACCCTTCGCCTTCGGTGAGGTCCTTCGTGATTTGGCTGACATGGGTGAGGGCTTCGTTGGCCCGGGCCATGGTGGCCGCGAATTCGATGTTGGCCAACGAATCGCTGACGTCCGAGAAGTTCTCAATGGCGTTGGTCAGATCGCCGCTGCTCGCACGCAGGGTGCCAGAGAGGCTTTCCACGTTGGACATGACCAACCTGAAGTTGGTTCGGTTCTCGGCCACGGCACTGTCCAAGTTGGCGGCGGTGCGCTCCAGCGAATTCACGGTGCGCTCCATGCTCTCCAGCGCTGCGGGAACCTTGTCGGTCGCCTCGTTGTTGAAGATGCTTTCGATGTTCTCGATGACTTTTTCCACCCCCTTGATCAGGTCGGTGGTCTTGCGCTGCAGCGGTTCAATTTGCTTTTGAACCTGGGCGGCGATGTCGTCTTCAACGTTGTCCATCAGGGTGTCCCCGGGCATGGCCACTTCCTCAGAGTCTCCTTGCTCAATGCGGATGGCTTTGGTGCCAAAGAGATCCGAACTGTGGATCATGGCCACAGAATTCTTGGCGAAGGTGAGGTCCGAATGGCTGACAGAAAATTCCACAAGCAAGTTTCCTGTTCCATCAGGCACAAACTCGATGGAGCGAATTTGTCCGACTTGAAACCCGTTGATGAGCACGGGGTTGCCAGTGGCCAGCCCTGACACGTTGTCGTAGACAGCGAAGAAACTATTGGACCGCGACAACGGGTTGAACCCCTTGAGGTAGTTCACCCCAAGTACGAGGAGGACAATGCCCGCAACAGCGAGTACCCCCACTTTGAATTCTGAACGCAAGGTGTTCAAGGGGATTGGGGATTGGTCATGCCGCGGGCTTGCGACATGGGGATTTGGTCTTCTCCATCGAACGCGACCACGAAGGCCCCTTCAAAGCCGTCGGCGCGCAAGGCGACCTTGGCCTCGTGCGCTGCTTCTCGGGTGTGGTGGTGGCCAAGGATGTACTTGTGCATGCCATGACGAATGTACGCCTTGGCGTCTGTGCGGCCGCGCAATTCGGGAGAATCTGGCGTGAGGGGCTCGCGAACAGTGCAAATTTGAACCCCAAACCACACATCGTGGGAGAGGTCCATGAACGCATCCTTGGCGGCTTGCTGTGCGGGGTCTTCTGAAGATTCGGGGGTGTCGCTTTCGGGTGAAAGCGCCACGGGCGGTGGCGGTGGCGGGATGTCCTCGGCCCGAGCCGCGAGGTAGGTGTCTCGGAAGGCTCGGTACACGGCCGAGGCCATGTAAGCTTTGCCGCTCTCGGACCGCAGGAAGTCTTCTTCATCCGGATTGGTCAAGAACCCGAGTTCAACCAAGGCGCTCGGCATGGTGGTGTATGAGATGACGTAGAAGCCGGCTTGCTTCACCCCGCGGTCCTTGCGGCCGACGCGCTCCCGAAATTGGGATTGGATGGCGGCGCCCAGGGTGAGGCTGGCGTCGAGGTTGACGTTTTGGCGAAGCGACAGAGCGATGTACGTGTCGGGGTCGTTGGGGTCAAACCCGTCGTAGTTCCGCTCATAGCCATCTTCGCTGAACATGGAGGCGTTCTCCCGCATGGCTACCCGGAGGCTTTCTTCTGACTTGTGCATGCCCATCACGTAAGTGCCTGCCCCTCTGGCGCCAGCGTTGTCGAACGCGTCACAATGGATGGAGATGAAGAGGTCGGCCTGGGCCTCGTTGGCGATGCGCACACGGTCTCGGAGGCCAGGGAAGCTGTCGTCCTTGCGGGTGTAGATGACATCGACCTCAGGTAAATTCTCTTCGATGTATTGTCCGATGCGAAGCGTGACATCAAGGGTGACGTCTTTTTCCGTGGTGTTGTACCGTCCCGTCCCGAGGTTGCCAGGGTCTTTCCCCCCATGCCCTGCATCCAGAACCACTGTGAGGCTTGGCTTGGCTGGGGCAAACGCCGCACAAAGTGTCACCAGGGCAATGCACCCTGCAATCACGCGTTGTTTGGCTACTTTTGGACGCTGCTTCATGCCAGTAATCAAACATACCTCAAGGCCCTGCGGAGGCGCGATGCAGCGCATCTGGATTGTTCTTTTTTGTCTGTTGATAAGTCCGCTGGCTTCCGCCCAAGACGACCCGGTGGATTACCGGGCGGACGACATCTATTTTCGGGTCGACAGCACGGTGGGTTACCTCACTGGAAACGCTTGGGTGAAGAGCGGTTCAATGACCTTGACGGCCCACCGCATCGTGCTGCGGTTGAACGACGACGAGGTCTGCGCATTCGGGACGCGAGACAGTCTGGGGGCGTGGGTCGGTCGGCCCGTGTTTGAGGACAACGGTCAGTCGTTCAGCCAAGACCAGCTCTGTTACAACTTCAGCACGGGCAAGGGGTTGAGCAAACACGCTGTCACCCAGGATCAGGGCACGGTGTTTCACGCAGCGAAGGCCAAGCGGCAGCCCGACGAGACCATCCACGTGCGAAGCGGCAAGTTCACCACGTGCGACGATGAGAACCCCCACTTTCACTTCCACCTGTCCAAAGCCATCATGGTGCCCGATGAGAAGGTGGTCAGTGGTCCACTTTACCTGAAGTTTCGGAAGATCCCGACGCCGCTGGCTTTGCCTTTCGGGTGGTTCCCATTGCAGCAGGAAAAGAAGAGCCAGGGCGTGCTTTTGCCCAGCTACGGCGACGGTGGCAATCTTGGGTTCTTTTTGAAAGACTTGGGGTACTACGTACCCGTTGGGGAGCATTGGGACGCCAGGTTGTTGGCGGACATCTACACGGGCGGAAGCTGGGCCGTGCGTTTGGGGTCCAACTACAACCACAGGTATCGCAACAAAGGAGGTTTCAATGTGAGTTTCCAGCGTCAGCGTCAAGGGTTCGCGGGCACCCCTGGCTTCGCACTGGCCAACAATTTCTTCGTGCGTTGGACCCACAACCAAGACCCGAGGGCCCGCCCCAACAGCCGGTTTTCTGCGTCGGTCAATTTTGGCTCTTCGGGGAACTTTCAGCAGAACTTGAACAGCAGTCAACAGGAGTACCTGAGCAACACCTTTCAATCGAGTGTGCAGTGGAATCTGAAGGTCCCGCGCAGTCCTTTCTCAGCGACAGTCAGTGCCAGACACAGCCAAAACTCCACCACGGGCAACGTGCAATTGACGGTTCCGTCGTTGTCAGTCAACATGCAGCGCACCACCTTGGCTAAGTTGGTGGGGTTGGATGCCGGACGGGTCTCGTTGTTGGACAACGTGGCGGTGACGTACAGCAGCCAAATGGAGAACTCTGTCGAGGCGCCGGACAGCGTATTTGGCGCCCTTAACTTTGCTTCACTTAATATTCGTAATGGATTGAAGCACAAGATAAAAGCTTCCTCAAGCTCAAGTTTAGGATTCATTTCAATTGCGCCCAGTTTCAGCTACAACCAATACGATTCGTTTCAGGCGCTCGACTACCGAGAGGTCGTGTTGGGGCAGGACAGTGTTGGGCTGGTGTCTGACACGTTGACCGGCTTCTCTTCGGCCAACGATTGGCGGTTTGGCGTGTCCGCGAGCACGCGCTTCTATGGCACGTTCAACGCCCGACGGTCTGGACGGCTTCATGCAGTGCGACATGTCCTGTCGCCTACGGTGGGCTTGAGTTACAACCCTGAGCGGGTGCGCGGACGGACGATCAACACCTCCCAGGGAGAGGAATTCGGTTGGAACCCTTATGCGCTGGGTCGGTTTGTTCCCTCCGATGCACGTGAAGCGGGTTCGCTGAATTTTGGGCTGGCTCAAAATCTGGAGGCCAAGGTCGCCGACCGCGAAACCGGAGAACTCCGCAAGGTGAAGCTCGTGGACAACCTCAGCACAACGGGTTCATTCAATTTCGTAGCTGACTCAATGCAATTGTCTGATATTCAAACTCGTGCATTCACGAGCTTGTTCAATCGAGTCAACTTGAATCTCAACGCGACCCACTCGCCATACGCCCGCGACAGTGTCACCGGCCAAGCGATCGACACCTACCTGGTGTCGCAGGGATTTGGGTTGGTCAGGTTGCGGCGGCTGACCGGCGCGGTGGGCACGTCACTCAAATCCCAGGAGGGCGCGTCGGCCCCTTGGAACATGCGGTTGGATTACAACGTGAATTTATCTCGTCAATGGAATGCAACCGCTTTGCGTGACTCCAGTGTGGTGACCCATGCGTTGACCGCCCGGGGAGGAATCCAGGTCATGGGCAAACACAGGTTGGATGTGCAATCGGGCTACGATTTGGCCCGTCGCGAATTCACACCCACCAATTTGAATTTTTACGTTGACCTGCATTGTTGGGAATTCAGCTTCAATTGGATTCCATTCGGTGTGCGCAAAAGTTTCTCATTGCGGCTCAACGTGAAGTCGGCGTTGCTCCGCGACCTCAAGCTTGAGGCAAGGGGCCAAAACGGGCAGTTCCTCTTCTGACGGTTCCTTGAGGAGAGCAAGAAGTCAGCCTCTCAGGAGCCAGCGGTA
>DKNS01000119.1 GCA_002469765.1 Flavobacteriales bacterium UBA7382
AACCTTGTGGTTTCTATTTCTAGCAATGGCTTCTATTCCTTGAAAGACTAAGCTTTGTCTCATCACTCCCAAGTCACTGCTAAGGGGATTGAGTATTTCCACGACAGCTTTAGGGTTTAAATCTCTGTCATTCACACTTTCAGCATACGATGCCTTTGAAAGTGAATTTGACATGATTTCATTAAACCCTTTTGCAACTAGAGTTGAAGCCCAACCAAAAATTAAATCCTCTCGGTTAGGTCTTTGAGGGATTTCTAAAGTGCTAGAAATTCTTGTAGGAATATCGATTTGATCGAATCCGTGAATCCTTAAAATTTCTTCTATAACATCTGCAGGCCTAGTTACATCAGATCTATAAGCAGGAACTTTTAAAAATAGTGTTGTGTCAGTTTGGGATACAATCTCAATATCGAGAGAGTTCAAAATTGATGCTACTCTATCTCTATCTATAGGATCTCCAATAACTCTATCCATCATCTCCCAATCCATTTCAACTTTTGAGCCTTCTACCTCGTCATTGCTCACAACATGAGTTGCCCCAAAGATTTCTCCCCCAGCCCAATCCATAATTAATTGGCTCACTCGTTTAGCTGCTTCCTCAACTAAATTAGGGTCGACATGTCTTTCGAATCTGAAAGAAGCATCGGTAGAAAGTCCATGTCTTTTTGCTGATTTTCTAATTGAAACTGGATTGAAGAATGCAGACTCTATAAGAACCTTGGTTGTGCTTTCGCTAACTCCGTGTTCTGCACTGCCAAACACTCCAGCAATACACATAGCATCATTTGCATCAGCTATAACTAAGTCTAAAGGATGGAGGTTCCTTTCTTCATCGTCAAGAGTTGTAATCTTTTCTCCCTTTTTTGCTAGCCTAACAACAATTTCTTCTCCGCCAATTTTGTCATAATCGAAAGCGTGTAGTGGTTGTCCTAATTCGTGAAGTACATAGTTTGTAGCATCTACAACATTGTTGATAGGTGCTACCCCAATTGCTTTTAAAAATTGTTGAACGTGGTTTGGAGAAGGGCCAATCTTAACTCCATCTATCCCCACCAATGCATACTTAGTAGCTAAATCTACTGCATGAACTTTTGACTTAAGAGATGCAAAACCGCTATCGAAATCGATATCAGCACCTTCAGGAACGATAACTGTTTCTAAATCTTTTTCTAAAACTCCATTAACAGTTCCGTGGATTAAACCTGACCTCAAATCTCTTGCTACCCCGAAGTGGCCCATAGCATCATTGCGATTTGGCGTAAGTCCGATTTCTAAAACTTCATCTGTACCTACGTTAAATGCGTCACATACTAATGAACCTGCTTTAAGATTTGCATCTAATTCCATGATACCTCCAGTATCCTCACCTAACCCCACTTCATCAGGACCGCATAGCATACCATTACTTACTTCGCCTCTAATTTTGCCTTTTTTAATTTTAATAGGTTTTCCACTTATAGGATAAATCCATGTACCAGGTTTTGCTACTATTACATTGAGTCCTTTTACAGCGTTGGGCGCTCCACAAACAATATTTAAATTTTCTTCACCAACATCAACCGTGCAAACTCTAAGGCGATCAGCATTAGGGTGTTGTTCGCAATCAGTAATTTTCCCAACTACTAATCCCTTCAATCCTCCTAGAATGTCTTCAACGGTTTCAACCCCTTCAATTTCTAATCCAGTTGCTGTTAAAACAGCAGCTGCATCAGTAGCTAAAACACTTGTAGGTAAAAATTCTTTAATCTTTCTGTACGATACCTTCATGGTCAATCTTAAAGTTGGTCAAAGTTACTAACTTTGCGCCCCCGATTCGGGATGTAGCTCAGTTGGTAGAGTACGCGTCTGGGGGACGTGTGGTCGCTGGTTCAAGTCCAGTCATCCCGACAGAAAGCCACGGTCAAACGTGGCTTTTTTTGTGCCCTTTGTCAACCTTTGCATCGCCGATGGATTACGCATTTGAAAAAGACTGGAAGACGTTGGTCACCAAAATGACGGACCGCTTCGGAGAAGAGCCGGACGTGACGACGATGGTGTTCGCCGTGGGATTGCAAGAAGCAGGTCAGGGCGCACGCAGGTACAAGAAGGACGAGAAGATGGACCTGATGCATGTGGGTGTGTGCACTTTGCTCGAGCCTTCGGGCCATTACGTGCGCGAGGGGGAAGACGAAGACGGGTGGCCTCATTTCACCGAGGGAGAATCGCTTCCTGCACTGAGCCCAGCGGAGCAAGAGACCATGATGAAGCGAGCCCTCTTGGACTACTTCGCAGCGTGGATCGGAAGAGAAGAGGAGGAGAACAAGGGGTTGGACTGACCAAGGGTCACTCCATGATGACCTTCGTGTCGTTGGTCATCATTTCTTCGATCTTGATGAGGCCGGTCCCGTTCAACGCCCCTTTGGTGCATTCGACGTCAAGTACTGCGAAGCCGGCCTGACCCGCCACATAGTAAGGGGAGAAGTTGAAGGAGGTGAACCCTTCGTTCGAGGTCACCTGTGTTGTGTCGAAGCGGGGCTCGCCGACAAAATCTTCGTCCAGGGATCCCAAGGCAAACAGGCGAACGGACGCGTCAGACACAGGTACTTCTTCGCCAGCCTCCATGCGCACTACGTAAACGTTGGCGATGGTTTCATCCATTTCGTAACATCCTGCCATGAGGAGGATGGAAGCGGTGGCGAGGGCGGTGGAGAAAATGCGATTCATGGTCTTCTTCTTGTCAGGGCAGGGTCTAACTTTGTCCGTCAGACCTCAAAGATGATGAAAAAAGCACAAATGCGTTTGTCCACTTCCACCTTCTTCACCGCGACGTTGTTGACTGCGGTGGCCCTGTTGTTCATGTCGGCATCCGGCTGCGATTCCGCGGCGGAAGGCCAAGCGGCGCCCACAGGTCCAGTGAAGGTGCAAATCGACACCCGGTTTGGGCCCATGATTGTGCAATTGAGTGATTCTACCCCACAACATCGCGACAATTTTGTCAAGCTTGTGGAGGAAGGATTTTACGACAGCTTGTTGTTCCACCGTGTCATCAAGGAATTCATGGTGCAAGGGGGCGATCCCCAGAGCAAGGATGCGTCGGAAAATGCCCGCTTAGGTGGCGGTGGCCCTGGCTACACCATCGAAGCTGAAATCCGCCCCGACCACTTGCATGTCAAGGGGGCGCTTGCTGCGGCTCGTCAGGGCGACAACGTCAATCCAGAAAAGCGCAGCTCGGGAAGCCAGTTCTACTTGGTGCACGGGAGGCCGTTTAGTGAAGTGGAGATGTCTGGCATTGAGGGGCGGATTGCCAATTTTGCCAACGAATACGGAAACGGTTTGCATAACGTGGAGAACGGACAATTCGTGTATTCTGCAGAATCTCGCGAAGCTTATCAGCGGTTGGGAGGCACGCCCTTCTTGGACATGCAGTACACCGTCTTTGGCTACGTCGTGGAAGGGTTGAACATCATCGACAGCATTGCTTCTGTGGAGACGGACCGCCGACGAGGCGACCGTCCCGTCGAGGAGGTGGTGATGCGCATGAAGCGCCTGAACTGAGACTTCCATGAAGGCGCGCATTGGACAATTGATGGCTGAAGTGGCTGCGGCGGAGTTTTCTGGCGCGGACGAGGTGGAAGAGTTCCGCGTTGCGTATTTGGGCCGAAAAGGCAAGATGAAGGACCTCATGGCCGCTTTCAAGGAGGTGCCAGGAGACCAAAAACGGGAGCTGGGCCCCATGCTCAATGCGTTGAAGCAGGCCGTCGAGGACAAGGTGAAAGCCGCATCTGGCGAAACTTCTTCCAGCGTCAAGGCCTCCGGCCTGGACGCCACCCGCCCTTCTGGAGGTGTGCCTCTGGGCACCCACCATCCCTTGCAGGTCGTCCGCCGGGAAATCGTGGACATCTTTCAAAATATGGGGTTCGCCGTGGCGGAAGGTCCAGAGATTGAAGACGACTGGCATGTGTTCAGCGGCTTGAACTTCCCGCCAGAGCACCCTGCACGTGACATGCAGGACACCTTTTTCGTGGAGCGGAACCCGGATGTGCTGCTGCGCACCCACACCAGTTCTGTGCAGGTCCGTGAGATGGAAAAGCGCAAGCCACCCATGCGTTTGATCATGCCTGGTCGTGTGTTCCGCAACGAAGCCATTTCTGCACGTGCGCACTGCATGTTCCACCAAATCGAAGGCCTCTACATCGACAAGGACGTTTCGTTTGCCGATTTGAAGCAAACCCTTCTGCACTTCGCGCGCTGCTTCTTCGGACCGGACACGAAAATTCGTCTGCGTCCCTCGTACTTCCCATTCACTGAGCCGAGTGCGGAGGTGGACGTTTACTGGGGTTTGAAGACCGAGGTCGACAAGCGCATCACCAAGGGCACAGGGTGGCTTGAGATTTTGGGCTGCGGCATGGTAGATCCCAACGTGCTAGAGGCCAACGGCATCGACCCCAACGTGTACAGTGGATTCGCCTTCGGCATGGGAATCGAGCGCATTTCAATGCTGCGATACCAAATCGGCGACCTGCGCCATTTCTTTGAGAACGACCGCCGGTTCTTGGATCAGTTCGCTGGAGAGCGCTGATCCTCAGAATGGGGGAGGAGGAAGGTCAGCGCCAATTCGCCGGTGGCCTTCTTTTCGACAGTGAATCGGCCGGCCAGCTTTTCAATCTGGACGAGCACAGGGTTCCAAGTCGAGCTGTGTTCACCTCCTGCGAACATGCGCTGGAGTTCCTGGGTGGAAGGTGAATCCGGACCATCCAGTTGCACCTGGATGCCATGCCAGTCGTTGCGGATGACCCCTTGAATGGAAGCGTCTTTGGGTGTGTGCACCAGCAAGCGCTTTAAGGTGACCGAGAGCAAGGAAAGCAGCCCCTCTGGGGCAGACTGCCCTTCGGAGTCGCCTTGCAATTCCCACTCCACATTGGTGCCATGGTCCATTTCCAAAGACGCGATGATGTCCTCGAAGTCCAAACGGTTGGGCCTTGTTAGGATTTCCTCTACCCCACCCTCCGCATTCACGATGAGGTCGGCCGCGGCAACAGAATCTAAATGGTCTTGGGGTTGAATCATCCGTTGCATCCGAAGGGAGCGGACTCGCTCGCGGCGCAAGGTGCGTTTCAGTTCGTTGGCCCGCATGCCGGCGGCCAAAAGTCCCAAGAGAATGAGTGCGCAAGCAAACGGCCACGCGCCGGGGTTTGTACCGGAAGTCATGGCCTCGGCTGCCGCCAATTCGAAGGGGTCCAGTGGGAGGACGGCATGGGTTTCGAAGGTCTTGGCTTCTTTGGATGCCTTGGTGGCGTTCAGCACTGCCAGGGTGAGACTGTCCGCCAAATTCAAGTGTCGCAAGGCCGACGCCGTGGCGCCGCGTGATTCTTCGAAGCGCGCTTGTGTCCGTGCCACGCGTGCCCTGAGGCCAAGGTCGTCCAACAGCTCGGCTGTCCGTCCAGCTTCATGAAACGCCAACAACGCTTCAAGGGGCTTGTTGGCCAACTCGGCAGACCGGGCCACCTTGAGTTGAGACAGGGTCCAGGCCGTCGGATCGGCAATGGGGTCGGTGAGGGTGTTGATTTTTCGCGACAACACCAAGGCCTCTGAGTAACGATCTTCTGCAGTGAGCAGGGTGTGCAGGTGGTTCAACTCGTCGGTCACCAAGCAGCGCTGGGAAGGTTTGGCCTGGCGGATGAACTCGCTCAAAGGCAATTCGTCCAAGCCCTTGCCCAACATGGCCCCTGATTGCAACGCAATCCCGGCCGCTTCGGGGACTTGGATTTGCGAGGCCATCTCCCATGTCCGCTGCCAATGCCCTTCAGCAAAATGCAATCTCGCGAGGGCGAGGTGGACCTCCTTCAGCGCTGGGGCATGCGGTCCCCATTCGAGTTCTTGCTCAAGCAGGTCGATCGCGTCAGAGGTCCAGCCGCTTGAAAGCAAGTGGTGCGCGATGTCCAAGACCAGGGGGGTCCGCACAGCCGTTGGGCATGTGCCGCATTGCCCGGAGGCGGCCATGAGGTGGGGACGTGCTTCAGATGCATTCCCTGCATTCCACTGGATGTGGCCCAAGCCGGCCTCAATTCTTGCAAAGTCGCAGCCGGTCAACGTCTCCGTGCCAAGCCTCCGATAGAGGGTCAGGGCCTGGACCATTTTGCCGGATTGTCGGAGGCTGTCGGCACGGGCCAGGTCCATTGAACTGCCCCATGTTTGAATGGGCGAGGCCATCTGGGCGAGGGCAATCCACAACAGAAACAATCCTTGGCGCATGGCATCCAAGGTACTTGAGTCCAACAGGCGCAGGGAAGGGTGGTCAGACGGTTTCTGACAGCGTGCCGTGAATCATTTGATCAAGGATCGTAGACCACGGAAAGGACAGTGGTGCCCACGTCATCGAGGGTTTGGCGGTCGATGATGTCCATGTTGTCTGCGTGGGTGTGGTGAAAAGGACCATATCCCATGGGACGGATGTTCATCCTGTAGTCGACAATGTTGGCACTGGGGATGCCTGCGAGTTCGGACACAAACAGGTTGTCGTCGACGGTGGGTGGCGTGCTGCGGGATGAGAAGCGCCCCCCTAATCCCAAATCTGAGGCCCGCTTCCATACCTTCCGAACGACATGAGGCGCCAGCCTCAGACTCGTGCCTTCTTGGTTGAACACCGCATCGCGGGCCCCGACCATGTCTAGCAGGATTCCGAATCGGGCCCGGTACCCAGGACGGTGCGGGTTGGCCGCCCAAAACTGGCTGCCTAAGCACCAATCCTTGTATCCATTTTGGGTGGACGGCATCCATTCGGGACGGCCATAGTCCTCCGCATCGAAGAAGGCGATGTCCACCCCGACGTCGGCTGGAATTTGGCCAAGTTGCCTCGCGATTTCGAGCAACACACCGACGCCAGAAGCCCCGTCATTGGCCCCATCAATGGGCTCTCGTTGGCGCAGGCTGTCTTTGTCGGCAAAAGGGCGCGTGTCCCAATGGGCAAAAAGCAAGACGCGGTCACGGGATTCCGGATGGAAGGATCCCACGATGTTTTTCATGTGCAAAATCGTCCCGTCGAACGCCCGCGCCCGGCCTTCTTGCACGGTGACTTGGGCACCATGGCGTGCAAGCTCACGGACCAACCATTCCGCACACGTGTTGTGCGTGTCTGAATTGGGCACCCGCGGCCCAAAGGCGACCTGTGCGGCCACGTAAGCGTAGGCCGAGTCTTCGTTGAATTCGGGCGCCACGGGGACGTTCGCTAAGGAATTCTGCACGTTTTGGGTGGCGTCGGATCCTGAATCTGTACCGCAGGCGGAGTATGCGAGCGCCACCAGCCCCAGCAACCATGGTGTGGCGGAAGTCACTTTACCCACGGTTCCAGCTGCTTCCGTCTTTGCCGTCCTGGATGGTGATGCCTTGTGCGGCGAGGATGTCGCGGATTTTGTCCGCCGTTCCCCAATCCTTGTTGGTTTTGGCGTCGGTGCGCATCTCAACCAGCAAATCCAGCAACGCGCCAGCTTCGTCTCCGCTTCCTTCTCCTTGGGCTTGGCTTGCTTCGGAGGCCAACCCCAACACGTCACGGAGGAAGGCCTGGAAGGTGGCTTGGAGCGAATCGATGTCCGCAGCGGAAAGCGCCACACGTCCGGCAGCGGCTCCGTTCACGGCTTTCACCCCGTCGAACAAGGTGGCAATCAGTATCGGGGTGTTGAAGTCGTCGTTCATGGCGGCGCTGCACTTGGCGGCAAAGGCCTGCACGTCGTAAGTGGCGTCGCCTGCAGATGGCTCGAGCGTGGCCAAGGTCGCTACGGCTTTTTCCAGTTTGGCCAACCCTTTTTCAGACGCCTGAAGCGCCTCGTTGCTGAAGTCCAGCGTGCTGGCGTAGTGCCCCATCAGCATGAAGAAGCGCACGGTCATGGGGCTGTAGCCCTGTTCCAACAATTTATGGTTGCCGGTGATGAGTTCTTCTGGGGTGAATCCGTTGCCTTCAGACTTCGCCATTTTTCGGCCATTGACCGTGAGCATGTTGCCGTGCATCCAGTATTTCACGGGCTGGCTTTCGCCGTTGCACGCCACGTTTTGGGCGATCTCGCACTCGTGGTGGGGAAACTTCAGGTCCATGCCGCCGCCGTGGATGTCAAAGGTCTCGCCGAGGTATTTGGTGCTCATCACCGAGCACTCGAGGTGCCATCCTGGAAAGCCCATGCCCCAGGGAGAAGGCCATTGCATCAGGTGGCTGGCGTCGGCGGCCTTCCACAAGGCGAAGTCAAGGGGGTCCCGCTTTTCGCTTTGGCCGTCCAACTCACGGGTGGAATTTAGGAGTTCGTCAATCTTCCGCCCGGACAATTCGCCATAGGGATGGTCCTCGCTGAAGTTGCGAACACTGAAGTACACGCTGCCGTTCACCTCATATCCGTAGCCGTTGTCGATGATTTGCTTGATTGCCTCGATTTGCTCTAAGATGTGGCCTGTGGCTGTGGGCTCAATGGAGGGACGCAGGATGTTGAAGACGTTCATCACGTCGTGAAAGTCGTTGGTGTATTTCTGCACCACTTCCATCGGTTCAAGGTTCTCCAGTCGGGCTTTCTTGCCAATCTTATCTTCCCCTTCGTCCGTGTCGCCCGTCAGGTGTCCGACGTCGGTGATGTTCCGGACGTAGCGGACCTTGAAGTCCAAATGCAGCAAATACCGGTAGACAATGTCGAACGTCAAAAAAGTACGTACGTTGCCCAAGTGGACGTTGCTGTATACGGTCGGTCCGCACACGTACATTCCCACGAAAGGTGGGTTGATTGGCTCAAACCGTTCTTTTTGCCGGGTCAGGCTGTTCGCGATGTGCAAGGCGTCCATGTCGTGGGGTTCGTGTTCTATTGCAAAGAAAAGACCAAACCGTGCACGTCATTCACCCTCCAGCCCGGCCTTTCAACCAACCGCAGGTTGGGAAAGTCCGGCCAACATGGCGCGAACCAATCCTGGGGTGTCGTGGGCAGCCTGCCAACCCCAATCGGCATGGGCCGCGTCGTCTTCCAAGCTGTTGGGCCAAGAAGCCGCGATGTCTTGCCTTGTGTCAGGGGCGTAGAGCACGTCCAGCAAAACACCTTGCGTGCGCAACTCAGCCACGAGTTCAGCGGGGGAGAAGCTGCAACCCTGCAGATTGTAGGACGTCCTGACGCTCAAGGCGTCGCCGTCTGCTTCCATCAATTCGAGTGTGGCGCGCACGGCATCCTCCATGGTCATCATGGGCAAGGATTCGGTCGACTCCAGATAGCAATTGAGGGGACGTCCTTCCAATGCGGCGTGAAACGCTTCCACGGCGTAGTCGGTGGTGCCGCCGCCAGGCTGGGAACGGAAGCCGATCAAGCCGGGGTAGCGCAGGCTGCGCACGTCGACGCCGAACTTCTGGTGGTAGTACTGGCACCAAAGTTCTCCAGACACCTTGGATACGCCATACACTGTGGTGGGGTGCAGTCCTGTGTTTTGAGGGGTGCAGTTCTTCGGTGCGTCAGGCCCGAACACGGCAATTGAGCTGGGCCAAAACACCTTGGTCACATGGCCTTCTCTGGCCAATTCCAAAGAATGCAACAATGGGTCCATGTTCAACCCCCACGCTTGCAGGTGAGAAGCCTCGCCCTTGGCGGACAGCATGGCGACCAGCATGTACATTTCGGCGGGTCGGGCTTGATTCACCAGGTCGGCCATGGCCTCTTTGTCGGTGGCGTCGCATTGCACGAAAGTGCTCAGCGCGGCGTCAGGGTGGTCCACCGGCCGGATGTCGGCCAACACAACTCGCTCAGGGCCATGCTTTTTTTGCAAGGCCAGCATCAATTCGATGCCCAACTGACCCGCTGCACCCACAATGAGATAATTGCTCATGCAACGAAAATACACCGAGGGTACCTTTGGGTGGTGAATTCAGAGGAGTTTCAATATCCGTTGCCTGAGGAGGCCATCGCCAAGGAACCGATGCACCCGCGCAGGTCGGCCCGAATGCTTGTTCGCACCAGCCAAGGTGCATTGTCGCACCACACGTTTGAGGCGTTGCCCGACTTGCTTCAGCGCGAGGGGGTGGATGGCCTTTGGGCCAACGACACCAAGGTGTTGCACGCCAGAATTTTGGCCACCAAAACCACCGGGGGAGGTGTGGAGGTGTTTCTGTTGTCCCCCGCTTCGACGCCCATGGAATCGGTCCTTGCCAGCTCGGAGCCATGCCTTTGGAAGGCGATGGTTCGCAACGCCAAGCGGTGGTCTGACGGTCAAGCCTCAGTGTCAGGCTCCCAGACCCACATGACCATCGAGCGCGAAGCGCGAGTGGAGGATGGAACTTGGACAGTGCGGTTGGATTGGGACTCCGACGCGACGTTTGCAGAGGTCCTCGAGGATCTGGGCAACACACCACTTCCACCTTACATGCGCAGGGCGGCCGTGGAAGGCGACAAGGACGATTATCAAACCGTGTTCGCCATGTCACCAGGGAGCGTGGCTGCACCAACTGCTGGACTGCACTTCGACGAAACGTTGCTGGCCAAATTGAACTCGGTGGGGTTGTCCTTGGGCAGGGTGACGTTGCACGTGGGCGCAGGCACCTTCAAGCCCTTGAGCGAAGGTGACTTGGAAAGCCACATCATGCATGCTGAGCGATGTATCGTGAGTCGGTCAAGCTTGGAGGCGATGAGAACCCAATCCAAACGCGTGGCCACGGGCACCACGAGCCTCCGCACGTTGGAGAGTTTGTTTTGGCTTGCCGCACACCATCGCCTGCATGGCGAGTGGTTGGACAGGGTTCCCCAGCACGCGCCGTACGGAAAACTCGACACGGCATCCAACAGTTGGGGCTGGTCGGACCAGGATGCCTTGGATCATCTCTTGGCGCATTGTCCTTGGGAAGGAGAAAGGCTGAGCTTTGAAACCCAGTTGATGATTGTCCCAGGCTACCACATTCGGATGGTTCACGGGCTGATCACGAATTTCCATCAGCCTGGCAGCACATTGCTTTGTTTGGTGGCTGCATTTGTGGGCGGGCAA
>DKNS01000140.1:0-3359 GCA_002469765.1 Flavobacteriales bacterium UBA7382
GCGGGCGAGGCCGGCGGCATCACCCAGCACATCGGTGCATATGCGGTGGAGCTTGACAGCGGGAAGAAAATCACATTCTTGGATACGCCAGGTCACGAGGCGTTCACGGCCATGCGTGCACGTGGTGCCCAGGTGACCGACTTGGCCATCATCGTGGTGGCAGCGGACGACCGAGTCATGCCACAAACGAAGGAGGCGATCAACCATGCCCAAGCGGCAGAAATCCCTATGATTTTCGCCATCAATAAAGTGGATCGCGACACAGCCAACCCCGAACGCATTCGTCAGGAATTGGCGGAGATGAACATCCTTGTGGAGGACTGGGGAGGCAAATTCCAGTGTCAAGAGATTTCCGCGAAGTTTGGCACCAACGTGGAAGAGCTCCTTGAAAAGGTGTTGCTTGAAGCAGAATTGCTCGAGCTTAAGGCCAACCCAGACAAGCGCGCCCTCGGCACCGTGGTGGAGAGCAGCTTGGACAAAGGCCGAGGTTACGTGACCAACGTGTTGGTGGAATCTGGAACATTGAGGGTTGGAGATGCCTTGCTTGCGGGTCAACACAGCGGCAGGGTCAAGGCGATGTTCAACGAACGTGGCCAACGTGTGGACGAGGCAGGCCCCGCCACGCCAGTGTCGGTGCTCGGCTTCGACGGCGCCCCGAATGCAGGAGACAAATTCAACGTCTTCGAAGACGAGAAAGACGCGCGCGCCATTGCAACCAAGCGTCAGCAGTTGCAGCGTGAACAGGGCGTTCGGACACAAAAGACTGTCACGCTTGAGGAGTTGGGTCGACGGATTGAAGTCGGGGAATTCAAGGAATTGAACCTCGTCATCAAGGGCGATGTGGATGGCTCAATCGAGGCGTTGAGCGACTCACTTCAA
Source organism: Flavobacteriales bacterium UBA7382 (assembly GCA_002469765.1). Taxonomy (GTDB): domain Bacteria; phylum Bacteroidota; class Bacteroidia; order Flavobacteriales_D; family Sanyastnellaceae; genus UBA11663. The sequence continues at coordinate 880 of DKNS01000140.1, forward strand.
AAGCTCAGCACGGAAAAGGTTCAGGTCAACATCATTCACAAAGCGGTGGGCCAGGTGTCCGATTCGGACGTGCTTCTGGCCTCTGCGTCGAACGCCATCATCATCGGGTTCCAGGTGCGTCCTTCGGCGTCGGCCCGAAAGCTTGCGGAGCAGGAAGAAATTCAAATCAAGTTGTACTCCATCATCTACAAAGCCATCGAGGAGATGCGCGACGCGATGGAAGGCTTGCTTAGCGCCAAGATTGAAGAGAACATTGTGGGCTCCGCGGAAATCCGTGAAACCTTCAAGATTTCCAAAGTGGGCACCATTGCCGGTTGCTTCTTGACGGAAGGCAAAATTCTGCGCTCGAGCAAGGTGCGGGTCATCCGCGATGGCGTTGTGGTGTACACAGGAACCCTTGGCTCGTTGAAGCGTTTCAAGGACGATGCAAAAGAGGTGCTCAAAGGCTTCGAATGTGGCCTGAACATCGACCGCTTCAATGACATCAAAGTTGGTGATGTGGTGGAAGCCTACGAGGAAGTCGAAGTCAAGCAAAAGCTCGAAGACTGAGCTGGAATTTGGCTGGTCCCCTCTGAGCGAAAAGCACTCATTCCAAGTCAGGAAGGTCAATTTCACTTGGGATGACCAAGGCGTTCTCCCATTCGCCAAATGAACCGCTTTGCACGGCCCGCTGAGCCGACCAAGAATCTCTAAAATTCCCCACCGTAACGGCGTAGTTGGGGTCGATGGGGTGGAGGTGACTTGCCATGTCAGGGTAAGCCCGGTTGAATGCCGCACGAACGGCACGGGCCTCTTGCAGATTGCCGAAGTAAATCTGCACGCGGAAGCCTTGCAGCAGCGTGGGTTCTAGTTTCGCCAGAGAGTCCAAAGATTTGAGGGTGTCCGGCATGATCCAAAGTACCTCGACTGCCCCAGGTTTCGAATGGACAAGTCGTGATTGGATGGCGGTTGAGTCGTTCACAATCAAGGCTGTTGTGTCAACGGCTTCTTGAACGTCCAAGGGGAGATCTTGCGACACGTCCGCCCCCCCTCGGAACAACCCCTTCCACCAGTTTTCTTGGCCAGCTTGGGTGGTGTCGGTTTGGGCGAGGGACGCTTGAGGAAGGATGGCACCGGCCGCCACAAGACACAGACAAAGGCCAATAGATGAAGGGGTATTCATGGTGCCCAAAGATACCTGCACGGTGTTTGTGGAAGGGCGAGGCGGCACCAACTTGTGTCAATCCGATTGGGCACCTGGGGTGTCGCCAGTGCGCTTCGAACCCTCGGAACGATTCTAAATGCCCGTTGTTCGTGACATTCCTGTGACGGATTGGCGAAGGACCTGTCATTCTCCTTATTTTCGTGTTCAAATTGAGAGGGTACTCAATCGACATGCGAAACAAGAATTTTCAGCGATTCCCACGGCTTGAGGGCTTGGGGCGCATTCTCACCGTTGCAGCCATGATGGCAGCACAGTCACTGTTTGCGCAATCCATCTGGGAGGGAGGCGACGTGGAAAACGGACAAGCATTGTTCAACGCCAATTGTGCCTCTTGTCACTTGGTGACGGCAGACGTGTTGGCCGCCCCGGGTTTGGCTGGCATTGCTGACCGGTGGGGCGCCAGCGACGAGCTCCTGGTTCAATGGATCCAAAACCCACAAGGCGCTGCAGCCACCGGCGACGGGTACATCAAGTCTTTGGTGGAGCGATACGTGGGCACGTACGGTTGGATGAGCGCACAGGCGGTCTCGTCCGACGATGTCCGTGACATCATGGCGTACGTCCAAAACCCGCCTGACGTGGCTGTGGCCGACAATTCCGACAACGGATGCATCAACATCGACGAGATTCCGATGGAGGAACCCAGCGACAGCTCTACACTTTGGTTCGTCATCCTCCTGGTCATGTTCCTGTTGATCGCCATGAGCGCGTCCGGCGTGAACCGCGGGTTGACAAATGCCATCCGCGAGCGTGAGGGGCGGCCGCAACTCGAGGACCTCAGTTACTTCCAACGATTCCGTGCATGGGCATGGAGCAACATGGTCTTCGTGTCCATCTTGGGCGTATTTGTGTTGGCGTTCGGAGTGGTGAAAGGCTATCAAGGGTTGATGGGCGTCGGGGTGTACGAAGGGTATCTGCCTGAGCAACCTGTGAAATTCATTCACTCGGTCCACGTGTGCGAAAATGAGGTCGACTGCAAGTACTGCCACCACAGCGCTTACGAGTCCAAGCATGCGGGCATCCCGTCCACCAACGTTTGCATGAACTGCCACAAGGCTGTGAAGAAGGGCTCGCGATACGGCGAGGTAGAAATCGGCAAGATTTACGCCGCCATCGGGTTTGATCCTGAAACGGGCACCTACTTTGACGGTGAGGGCAACAATGGGCACTATTCGCCCCAGGACAGCTTTGGAGGCGATCCGATCAAATGGAACAAAGTGCACAACTTGCCTGACCACGTGTACTTCAGCCACCAACAACACGTTGTGGTCGGAGG
>DKNS01000140.1:3769-6106 GCA_002469765.1 Flavobacteriales bacterium UBA7382
ACGTTGGTTGACAAGTACCCGGGTTTGATTGAGTTGAGCAAGCCTACCCTCACCATGGGTTGGTGCATCGAATGCCACAACAAGGCGTCCATTGACTTGGCAAGCAGTGAATACTACGAGGAAATGCACGACCGCATGAAGGACGACGTCCGAGGAAACGAGGAATTGCGTCGCATTCTTGAGGACGACAAGATCACGGTCAAAGAAATGGGTGGTTGGGAGTGCGCCAAGTGCCACTACTGATCGCAACGAGAAACCACGACAGATTCGAATGAACATGGCGAACAACAAACGCTACTGGACGGGACTCGACGACTTGCACCAAACGGAGGCATTCCAAGAACTCCAGGGTCAAGAATTCCCGCAACACGAAGCCATTGACGAGGCACTCGGCAACGAAGGCCTGACTTCAGCGACCACTGGCCGGCGCGACTTCTTGAAGTTTATGGGCTTCTCCCTCGCTGCCGCAACGCTCGCGGCTTGCGAGACTCCTGTGGTCAAGAGCATTCCCTACACCAACAAGCCAGAAGAGATCACCCCAGGCGTGGCGAACTATTACGCGTCCACGTTCTACAACGGCTACGATTTTTGCAATGTGTTCGTCAAGACCCGTGAGGGTCGCCCAATTTTCATTCAATCCAACAGGAAAACAGGGGTTGGTCACGCCAATGCCAGGGTGAATTCATCTGTGTTGGGCTTGTATGACAGTGCGAGATTGTCCGCTCCTCGTCTTCAAGGAGAAGAGGTTTCTTGGGAAGAATTGGACAGCTTCGTCAACGACGGCTTATCCCAACCCGGAAGAAAAGTGGTATTGTCCAATACTGTATTGAGTCCGACACTCCGCCGCGCCATCAAGGAATTTTGCGAGAGCAACAAGGCGGACCACGTCACAGTAGATGCAATTAGCCACTCGGCCTCGCGAAAGGCGGCGCGTTTGCACAGTGGCAAGGATGTGTTCCCGAGCTACGAATTCAAGGCTGCCACCAAGGTGGTAAGCGTTGGAGCGGACTTCCTGGGCACATGGGGAGATTCAGCGTACTATGAAGATGAGTGGGTGCAAACGCGCCTGCCAGAGTTGAAAGAGATGTCGAGACTTCGTGTGTTCGAAAGTGTCATGAGTCTCACAGGGACCAATTCTGACTACCGGACCATGATCAAACCTTCTGAGCATGGCAAAGTCGTTGTGGCGCTGCACGATTTGCTTTCGTCAGGCAGTCAGTCATTGTTTCCAGATGGACCAATTGCTGCAGCCTTGATCCGGGCTCAACAAGAGCTCGAAACGGCGGGCAGCAAAGCACTCGTAGTCTCTGGGGTCAACGATGTCAACATCCAGCTGGTGGTGGCCAAAATCAATGCACTCTTGGGTGCAGAGGGCACCACCGTGAAATACGAAAACAACCAGCTCTTCCAGGGTAATGATGTCAAATTTTCAGAGCTGGTTCAAGACATGAACCAGGGCTCAGTGGGGACGTTGGTGATGCTCGATGTGAATCCGGCATACAATGCCATCAATAAAGAAGCATTCAGAACGGGACTGGACAAAGTGTCTACATCAGTCTCTCTTTCTGGATTTTCAGACGAGACAGCTTCGCGATGCAAGGCCATCGCTCCAGCGCCACATTGGTTAGAGTCTTGGGGCGACCTCTCTTTGGATGGAGAACGAGTTGACTTGGTTCAGCCGACCATCCAACCTCTATTCAATACGCGTCCTTCCGGTCAGAGTTTGCTCGCTTGGGCGGGCAAAGAGGTTAATTGGTACGACGAGGTTCGGCGAACCCATCGGGCAGACTACACTCCCGACCAGATGTACTCTAACTTGAATTGGAGTGAGTCACTGCACGACGGCTATTACAACAAGTTGGTTGGAAAGGCGGAAATGGCAAAGCAAGATGCCTCGGGCACATCCTTGGAAGCCGCCAAGAGAGTGCTGACGTCGAACCAAGGGGGTGAAAACTTTGAATTGGACTTGTACGTCAAAATGTGCATTGGTGCTGGTGAGCAAGCGGGGAACCCCATGCTCCAGGAAACGCCAGATCCTGTCTCCAAAGTGACTTGGGACAATTACGTGACCATGTCTCGCGCAGACATGGAGTCCATGGGATTGAACACCTACATCGCACAACGTGATAAGGCATCTGTGGTCAAGGTGACGGCGAATGGCCATTCGGTGGAACTTCCCGCATTCATGCAGCCAGGTCAGGCGCCGGGCACCGTCGGAATCGCTCTGGGGTATGGTCGGGGCGACAACGGCGAGGCCATTGGCCGTGCAGCCTACCAGACTCAGGAAAACGGAGAGTATGTCATGACGCCAGATGGGCTTCCAATGCCCATTGGAGC
>DKNS01000058.1 GCA_002469765.1 Flavobacteriales bacterium UBA7382
TCAATGGTCAGGCCACACTGGGCGAAAACAACGGACTCAGCACAGAAGGTGAGGAGTACGGCCAAGAATGAGCGGTGTACGGAGCTAAATTTGAACATGTTGTCCTTGTTGTCTTTAACAGGCTACAATTTAAGCATGAAGCGAAAGGCGGCTTCGATGAAGAGGTGTGTTTTTTAGACGAAGCCCCATATCCACCCTGCTAAGCCATTCATTTCCAACCACTCTACACCGATTCAAACAAACTGAAATGTCAAGTCGTTGTCTTGTTGTGAAAGCGATCAGAATTGCCTTGTTTTTAGGGTTGTACGCAAGTTTTGGGCAAATGGCAGCCCCACTTGCCCAGGAGCCTTCTCCCACACTCGAACCCGTGCCCACCCCTCCTACCTACTCCGACCCGTCGGCATGGACTGTTTGTGCAGCATTTGAGCACACGGGGCAAGATCGGATTTGGACGAAAAAACGGAAGTGGCACGACCAACGGGCCCGAAGAGAGGATGTCGACGTGTTCTACATCCATCCCACGATGTACATGGAAGGTGCGGCATGGAATGTTGGACCAGAGGACGCAGCCATGAACGAACTGGTGGACGAGTGGCCGGTGCGTCATCAATCCTCGATTTTCACCTCAGCGGGACGGTTGTATGCACCTCGGTACCGACAGGCACACATTCGCATTTTCAGTCTTGGCGACTCGCTGAGTTACCTCGCTGCGGAGGTGGCCTACAGCGATGTGAAAACAGCGTTTGAGCACTATCTGGCCCATTGGAATCAAGGACGCCCCATTGTTCTTGCAGGGCATAGCCAAGGATCATACCATGGTCGCGCCTTGCTTCAGGAGTTTTTCGAAGAAGGTCCGTTGGCAGAACTTTTGGTGGCGGCCTATCTGCCAGGCATGGACATGTACCCAGAGGAATTCTCAAGCCTGCCTCTGTGCATGACACCAGACGAGACAGGATGCCTGTGCACCTGGATGACGTATTCCGAGGGCCATCGCCCAGATTGGCTGAACGCCAAGCGAAAGGCAGGACATTGTGCCCCCCTGTGCGTCAACCCAATCACCTGGGACACCACTGAAGGCTGGAGTCCGTTGGGCTCGCATCTGGGTTCGGTGTTGCCCAATTTCAGACGCACAAGACCCAGCGCCATTCAATGCAAATTGACTCCAGATGGCGTGCTCGAAGTCACGCGTCCCCAGATGATTGGAGGCAGGCTTTTGGACCGGAGCGACTGGCATGAAGGTGACTTCAACTTGTTCTGGTTCAACGTGGAAGAGAACGTGCTCCGAAGGACCCAAAACTGGCTTTCCAGCCGCGCCAAACCTCAACCTTCTGAATTGCCGTAAATTGACAAACCAATAGCCCAAACCATGCGCTTCTTTTTGACCTCCATGTTGGCCATGTCTTTCTCTGCGACAGCCCTGGCTCAGACACCGCTTTTCAGCGTGTCCAAGACTCCCGGCCGACCGGCCACAGTGAACGCGGAGGACACCCAAGGTTTGCACCTCAACGAGGCGGCCTTTCGAAGCATTCGTGCTGAGCGCCCACAGTCAATCCGTCTAAAATTGGCCATGCCCAATGGCGAAACTGTGACGACAGAATGGGAGGCATTTAGCAACATCGCAGCCAACTTCACCATCGGGCGTCAAACCGTCAACGGCAGCGTGCAGGAGTCTTACTGTCCAGGTGTGTTCACCTACGAACTTGAGAACGCGGTAAGCTCAGCTGGAAAAACTGTTTCAGCAGATGGCTTCAAGGGAATGCTCGCTGTGCACACCAACCGGGTGGTCTCGACAATGATTTTGGACGGCCACCAATGGGAACTTGCCCCACAATTGCTTGACTTGAAAAGTCAAGAGCTCGTGGAAGACTACGTGTTGTTTGATGTGGCTCAGAGTGCAGGAACCAACACGTTCACTTGTGCTGTGCAGGACCAGCACAGCCGGATGAATCGCATGGACCGCATGCAGCGCTCTTTGGCCCGTGAGAGCGCCAATCCGGATTGTGTGGAGATTGCGCTCGATGTGGACAACTACACCTTTGGCACTTTCGGGAACAACTGCAACGCATCCGTGGACTGGGCCGTAGGTGTTTTGGCCGGTGTTGACTTGATCTACCGCAACGAGCTCAACGACCTCATCACGCTGCAGGCCACCTATGTGAATGTGTGGGAAACCCCTGAGCCATGGGCCGACATATCAAACAATGCCGGCTCCATGCTTGAATCCTTTCGCACAACCTGGCTGAATGACAGCGACCTCAGCTCACAGCCAAGGGACTTCGTGCACCTTATGACAAGACGAGGAGACTCGGGAACTGGTGGAATTGCTTATTTGGACGGCGTTTGCAACAGCTTTGGGTTCGGATTCAGTGCAGGCATGAGCGCCACTAGCGACTTCATTCCACTTCCCTCCTATTCATGGAATTTGGACGTGGTGGCGCATGAGCTTGGCCACAACTTTGGCTCCAACCACACGCATTGGTGCGGCTGGAATGGAGGAACTGACCACCCAAGTGGCTCTGCAGGTGGCTCCATTGACGGATGCTATGGCGCGGAGGGCTCGTGTTCGGACGGCCCGAGCGTGAATTCAGGCACCATCATGAGCTATTGCCACCTCAATGTGGGCAAGACCCTTGAGTTTCATCCCATTGTGGAACAACAAGCCTTCTTCCCCAATTTGACCAACGCGTCATGTTTTGGAGGATGTGCACCCACCGTCACCTCCTGCGACATCGGATGCACTGACGCATCGGCGTGCAACTACAATGAAAATGCCATTGAGGATGATGGATCTTGCGCCTACAACGTCGACGAATGTGGCGTGTGTGGAGGCAACAATGAATCTTGCGGTGGCTGCATGGATCCCTCGGCGTGCAACTACGACCAGAATGCGCCTGTTGATGATGGATCTTGCACTTACGCCCCGCCCGGCTTCTCATGCGATTGTGCAAGTGACATCGCGCTTGTCGCTGACCTAGGTGCTGGCCTAAGCAGCTCTGCCTCCCTTGAAGCCACAGGGAACTTGGCCTCCATTGAAGTAACGTTGGTCTGGGTGAATACAAACAACGACGGCAGTTGGGCCGGAGATGCGTTGATTGAAATCAGTGCGCCTGACGGATCATGCTTCGGATTGGGAGGCTACGATGTGTCCAGCTCCTGCGCTCTGGGCTCTTTTGCCTGGCCTACTGATTGGAATGTTTCGGGATCAGGAACCTACACACACTCCATCGATGTGGACGATTTGGGCATGGGAGGCGAAGGACTGTGGGAATTGAATGTTGTCAACGGCTGGTCCAATTCAGGAGGGGGGAACTACGACTTCAACGTGACCTTGTCTGGTGTTTGCACAGGACCTCCAACATTCGGAGGCTGCACAAACACGGAAGCCTGCAACTACGATGCCTCGGCGACATTGGACGACGGCTCATGCGACCTCGGCACACCTGCCTACTTTGACGGAGACGGAGATGGTTATGGACAATACTTCGCCCAGTACTTCTGCGGCTCTGTGACCCCTGCTGGGACTGTGCTTCTCGATGGCGACTGCAACGACGCCAACAGCACGATGTACCCCGATGCGCCCGGGACTGCCATCGGCATCGACAACAATTGCAACGGCGTGATTGATGCAGACGAGGAGGAAATTCTTTGTCCTGAAGACGTCAATGGCGACGGCGCCATTTCCGTGGCGGATGTTCTTGCCCTGTTGTCCAGTTTCGGCTGTTTGGAATCGTGCCAATACGACGTGGATGGAGACGATGCGATTTCTGTCGCCGACGTGTTGTTGGTTCTTTCTGCGTTCGGCCAATCCTGCGAATGATGATTTCACGAATCACAAGCTTTGCCAAGGCCCTGCTGCTGCTGCTCGCTTGCCTGACCCTGTCCAAAGCCAATTTGACGGCACAGGACACGTCCCTGTTCCTGCAGACCCAAGACAAGCCGTCATCTGAAATGCTCCGCGAAACACTTGTGGACGTGTCCTCCGGTGTGGTTTTGGAATTGAATCCCTCGGCGCTTCAAGCGCTGAGACAGCGGGACCTCGGATCTTGGACCTTGGAACTCCCCTGCCCCCCCGAGTTTCGAGCTGAACACAATGTTGCCATATGGCAACTCGAGCTCACGCGGTTTTTTGCCCACCCCGCCACCATCAAGGTAGGGTTGACTTCTGAACGCGGTCACGAAGAAATCGATTACGTGCCCCAACTGCAGTCTTTCCGTGTGAGCATCGACGGCAAAGCTGTGGGCAGCTTGACC
>DKNS01000153.1:0-159 GCA_002469765.1 Flavobacteriales bacterium UBA7382
CTCCATCATGTTCATCCCCATGTCGGTGGGGGCGTCGAGTTCGTGGGATTCGCCTTCGCGGTCGACGACCGTCACTTTGATCATGCTCATGCCGCCAAGTTAGAAACCAGCCACGCCGTTCACCGTGGTGTACTTCAACACCAAATTCTTGTCCGGGTA
>DKNS01000153.1:565-6551 GCA_002469765.1 Flavobacteriales bacterium UBA7382
GTGTTGATGTCTCCGATGGCGTAGATGCCCGGCACGTTGGTGCTGTAATCGAAGGTGTCCACCTCGATGGCGTTCTTGCTGATGTTCAGGTTCCAGTCGGCGATGGGGCCCAGCTTGGGGCTCAGGCCAAACAACGGCACCCAGTGGTCCGTCTCGAGGGTCATCTCGCCCTCGGTCTTGTGCTTGACGGTCAGGGTCTCGAGCTTGCCGTCGCCCTCCGTGCCGACGACTTCAGCGTTGGTCAGGAGACGAACCTTCCCTTGCTCGGCGAGGTCCATGACTTTTTGGACGCTGTCGAGGTGGCCACGGAAGCCGTCGCGGCGGTGCACCAACGTGACTTCGCTGGCGACGCCGTCGGCCAAGAAGATGGTCCAGTCGAGCGCGCTGTCGCCTCCACCGCTGATGACCACGCGCTTGCCACGGTAGAACTCGGGGTCTTTGATGATGTACTCCACCCCCTTGTCCTCGAAGTCGGCGAGGTTGGCGATGGGCGGCTTGCGGGGCTCAAAACACCCCAAACCGCCGGCGATGGCGATGATGGGTGCACGGTGCACCGTGCCACGGTTGGTTGTCAAGATGAACTGGTCTTCCTCGTCCTTGACAATGGTCTCTGCACGCTCTCCCAGGGTGAAGCCAGGCTTGAAGGGCTCCGCCTGCTCCATCAATTGGTCGACCAAGTCGCCTGCCAAAATGCTGGGGTAGGCGGGGATGTCGTAGATGGGCTTTTTGGGGTAGATCTCTGAACATTGCCCACCAGGTTGTGGCAAGGCGTCGATGAGGTGGCAACGCAGCTTGAGCAAGCCCGCTTCGAAGACCGTGAACAAGCCGCATGGGCCTGCACCAATGATAAGAATGTCCGTTTGAATCATGTCGAGGGCAAAAGTACTCTCCCAACAACGCAGGACGTGGGGTGTTCACTCAAGGTTTTGAACCCTGCAACGCACTTTTTGGGAACAGGATTCAGAGGAGGTTGATGGCCTCGATCGCCGTCAACTCAGGCACGGCTTTTTTCAGCGCCGATTCGACACCCCCCTTGAGGGTCATGTTGATCATGGAGCAATCCGCACAAGCCCCCATCAATTCTATGCGCGCAACGAAGTTGTCGGTGATTTCCACCAAACGGATGTCTCCCCCGTCCGCTTCGAGGTAGGGCCGGAGTTCTTGGAGCGTGATTTCCACGCGTTCTTGCACGCTGGGGATTGCCATGTCAAACGTCTTTGCCGAGTTGCTTCAGCAAGTTAGCGACGACAGACCGAAACGCCGCGGCCGCTTCGCCATTCGTTTGAAGGACGGCAGGGCGGCCTGCGTCCCCGGCCTCGCGAATGGTTTGGAGCAACGGCAATTCGCCCAGGAACGGCGCCTCAAGGCTGTCGGCCAATCGCTTCACCCCGTCGCGGCCGAAAATGTGGTACTTCTTCTCCGGCATGTCGGGTGGCACGAAGTAGGCCATGTTCTCCACCATGCCCAGCACCGGGACCTTCAGCTCATCCAAACGGAACATGCCCACGCCTTTCCGAGCGTCGGCCAATGCCACGTCCTGTGGTGTGCTCACAATGACGGCCCCGGAGAGTGGAACCTGCTGCACCAAGGAAAGGTGGATGTCGCCCGTGCCAGGAGGCAAGTCAACAATCATGAAATCAAGCTTGCCCCAGTCGGCGTCACTGAACAACTGGTTGAGCGCCCTGCTGGCCATGGGACCTCGCCATACGATGGCCTGGTCCGGATCGGCGAAAAACCCGATGGAAAGAACCTTGACGCCGTACTGCTCGACGGGCTCGATTTTGGTCTTGCCTTCCACTTCCACCGGCTGGGGCTTTTCGTCCGCCACGTCGAACATGGTCGGCACGCTCGGGCCGTGGATGTCCGCATCGACCAGACCGACTTTGTAGCCGAGTTGGGCCAACGCGACGGCGAGGTTGGACGACACCGTGCTCTTGCCCACGCCACCTTTGCCTGAAGCGACGGCGATGACGTGCTCCACCCCGGGCAGAACCTTGCGGGTCTCAAGCGTGCGCTCCTCCTGCTTCAGCGGCACCACCTTCACGTCGCACTCCACGGGCTTTCCGAAGGCGCGCTCCAACGCAAACTCAACCGCCTCCTGCATGCGCTTGCGTGCGTGCATCGCAGGGTTGCTGGACTTCACCGTCAGCGTCAGGCCTGCGCCGTGTTCACCAGCACTGCCTTCCACCTCGACCAATTCAAGGGACACCAAGTCCTTGCCCAACTCCGGTTCAACCACCCCGCGCAACGCGTCGAGGACGGCTTTGTTCGTCCAATTGCTCATGGGTCAAAGTTCGGGAAAGGGGTCCCAAAACACAGCCTCAAAGTCCACAACAAACCCGTCTTTCACCACCACCCCCTCCGCTTCGAGCATGACCTCCATGGGCCGATCCGCCGGGAAGTGAATCGCGCCCGTCAACATGCCTTGGCGGTTGACCACGCGGTGGGCCGGCACGGGAGGCGTCATCCCAAAGCTCTTGTTCAGGATCCAGCCGACACGCCGACTGGCGCGGGCTGCGCCCAAGCATTTGGCCACTGCCCCGTATGAAGTCACCTGACCGCGCGGGATTGCCCGGACCACGTCGAACACTTCTTCCTGGAAATCGCGGGTGGGACGGGTGGATTTGGGTTCAGGCATCGGAGGCATCTTCCTTCCAGGCCGGCGGACGGATCTCCATGAAGTGGATGTTCTTCCCTTCCGACAGCCACCGCTGCTCATAGTAGGTCTTGATCTCCAAGGCCTCGCGCAGGTCGTCGTCGACACCGTCAAGGAATCCGCCGTACACGTCGTCCGAGTCGTGGAGGAAGAGGTAACCGGCCGCCTCGTAGTCCTCCTTGGACAAGGCATACAACAAGGCGCTGTCGGACTTCACCTTCACCGTCCCTTCCGGGGCCAAAAACCGTCGGTACCGCTCGATGAACTTGCCTGAAGTGATGCGCTTGGAGCCCTTCTCGTCCTTGGGCTGGGGGTCACTGAACGTCAACCAAAGGTCCGCCACCTCCCCAGGCCCAAAGAACTGGTCGATGAACTCGATGCGCGTGCGCAAGAAGGCCACGTTGGACAAGGACTCCTGGTTGGCCGTCTTGGCCCCGCGCCAGAATCGGTGGCCCTTGATGTCGACCCCGATGAAATTGCGGTTGGGCCACTTCCGGGCCAAACCCACAGTGTATTCCCCCTTGCCACATCCGAGCTCCAAGGTGATGGGGTTGGCGTTCTTGAACACGGCCTTGTTCCATTGTCCCTTGTACGGATGGTTGGCGCCTTGCACCGCATCTTGCAGGTCGGGTTCGAAGACGTTGTCCATCTCCGCATTCTCCTCCCATTTCCAAAGTTTGCCCTTGCCCATGCTCGTTGAATTGAGGCGAATTTAGGAACTTGACCTCGACCATGAACGCCCCGGCCTCAGACCGTCCTCAACTGCTGGTGACCTTGCTCGATTGGGGCATGGGACACGCCACGCGAACCTTGCCACTGATCGAGCATGCGGTGGGGTGCGGGTGGCATGTGCATGTGGCCACCAAAGGCACCGCCTTGGCCTGGCTCAAGGGCCACCTCGACCCTGCGTCGCCCTTGACCTTCCACTACAAGCCGGGACCGGAAATCAAGTACGCCAAGCGCGGCAACTTCCTGCGCATTGCAGGCCAAATGCCAGCCTTCGTTGCGCACGTCGAACGCGAACGCACCTGGACATCCAACTTCGTTCAGGCCCACGACATCCACGCCATCTACTCCGACAACTGCTACGGCACGGCGGTTCCAGGCGTGCCGTCCATCTTGATGTCCCACCAACTTCAGGTGCCAACGCCCAAGATCCTCGAAGGCGTGGCCCGAAGCATGGTGGCCCGCTGGGCGAAGGCGTTCGACCAACTTTGGGTGCCAGACACCGAACCTGGACCGCAGTCCCTCAGCGGCCACCTCGCAGCCGCGGAAGTCCATCCCCACACGGAGTATGTCGGCGTGCTGAGCCGTTTGGCCAAACACCGCCAAGACAACCCGCCGCGGACCTGGCACAAAGTCGGCATGGTCAGCGGCCTGGAGCCCCACCGCGGCTTGATGGAAGCGGCCCTGCGCGATTGGATGTCCGACACGAAGAAGCCCTGCCTCGTCATCGCGGGACAACCCGGTGGCGGCGTGCAAGTGGACGGCCACATCACCACTTGGTGCGACCCCAGCGACGCGGAGTTGGCCTCGGCGCTTCAAGAAGCCAACACTGTCGTTTGCCGAAGCGGATACAGCTCGCAGCTGGACTTGGCGGCCCTGGGCACCCGCGCCATCCTCATCCCAACCCCTGGCCAACCCGAGCAAGAAGCGTTGGGGAAGCTGTGGGCATCGCGGTTTGGCTTCACGTGCCTGACCCAAAAACAACTTGAAGCCGAAAACCTGCCCGAGCACGCCACCGGATCTTTGCCCGACGAACCCGCCAACCTTCGCGCGTTGGCCCTGCTCGAACAATGGCTGAACACCCACCAACCTGCCCACACATGAGCGCTCCTTTCACCGAAGACGACATCCGATTCATGAAAATGGCGCTGCAAGAGGCCGAGGCCGCCGCCGCCATCGACGAGGTGCCGGTCGGCGCGGTGATCGTGTCCCAAGGCCAGGTCATCGCACGTGCGCACAACCTGTGTGAACGCCTCAGGGATTTCACCGCCCATGCAGAGATGCAAGCGTTCACGAGCGCCTCGGAGTACCTGGGTGGCAAATTCCTCGACAAATGCACACTTTACGTGACGCTTGAGCCGTGTCCGATGTGCGCGGGCGCCGCGTTTTGGACCCGCATTGGAAGGGTGGTCTACGGCGCCAAGGACGAGAAGCGAGGACATTCCAAATTTGACGGGCCACTGACCATACTCCACCCCAAAACCACCTGCCAGGGCGGGCTTCTCGCAGACGAAGCGGCGGCCTTGCTCACCAACTTCTTTCGGGCCAAGCGGTCCTCTTGAGTCTCACGTCCCGAGTCGGCCCGTACCTTTGCGCCATGCTCGAGTTGACCAAAGACCTCCTCGACGCGCTTCGAGCCCAAATTGAAGCGGGACAAGACGTGGAACTTGCCGCCACCATTGGCGAGCTCCACCCAAAGGACGTGGCCGACGTTTTCGACGCGCTCAAGCGGGAAGAGATCCTGTACCTCTACCGCTTACTCGGCTCCGACTTCAAGTCCGAAGTCATTGCCGAGCTCGAGGAAGACGTGCGTGAAGAGCTGCTCACCTCGCTGAGTTCCAAAGAGATTGCAGAGGACGTCATTGAAGGATTGGATTCCGACGATGCGGCGGACGCCTTGGCAGATTTGCCGGAGGCCAAAGTCGAGGAAGCCATGCGCATGGTTGAAGACGTCGAATCGGCGTCGGAGGTCCTCGAATTGCTGAGCTACGAAGAAGGCACCGCGGGTGCATTGATGGCCGTGGAAATGGTCAAGGTCGAGGAAGACTGGACCGTGGCGCGGGCCATCCGGGAAATCCGTGCGCAAGCCTCGGACGTCGAGAACATCTACACCATTTACATGGTGAACGACCGGGGACGTCTGAATGGGCGTTTGTCCCTCAAAAGTCTCCTGTTGAACGCGTCCTCAGCACGATCCATTTTGAAGGACTTGAAAGACGAAGACGACCTGGTGACGGTCGGCCCCAACGAGAGTGAAGAAGTGGTGGTCAAACTGATGGAGCGCTATGACCTCGTCGCCCTGCCCGTCATCGACGACGAAGGCATGTTGCTTGGCCGCATCACCATTGACGATGCCGTCGACGTGTTGATTGAGGACGCCGAACGCGACTACCAATTGGCGTCCGGCATTTCGGAAGACGTCGAGGGCAAAGACAGCATTTGGGCCCTCACACGGGCACGTCTTCCCTGGTTGCTCATCGGCTTGGGAGGGGGGGTCGGCGGCGCTTACGTCATCGGGGCCTTCGACATCGAAAGCAACCCCGAACTGGCTTTGTTCATCCCGCTTATTGCGGCCATGGGCGGCAACGTCGGCGTGCAATCCTC
>DKNS01000121.1 GCA_002469765.1 Flavobacteriales bacterium UBA7382
CTTGCAGGTGTGGTCAAACTCGGAAAATTGGCAGCTGTTTCTTCGGGAATTGTGGTGCCATCTTGGAAGACCGTGGAGCGCAGATTCTCCCCAAACCAACACTGATTTCCGATGGCAACAACGGGGTACGAATAGTCGTCAAAATCGACACCAGAGACGCACTCGGCTGTGGTGGCCGCAGGGTCATACTCGCAGCTTCCATCGTCCATGGTGGCGGACGCATCGTAATTCAAGGCATCCGGATCCGTGCACCCGGCACACGTCGCAAAATCGCATGAGCCGTCATCGACCACAGCTTCTTCATTGAAGTTGCAAGCTGTAGGATAAGTGCAACCTTCTTCCTTGCTGCAACCGAAGAGCGTCAGTGCAGCGAACGCGATGATATTCCAATGTTTCATGGGGCAAAAAGTACGACATGATTTTATCACCAAGTCAGGCCAGGAAATAGGTGGTCCTTACGGAATGGACCAGCATCCATTCCTCTTTGTCATTCGCGCTGTTTCATAAGGCTGGGGGTGGTCACCCTGCCCGCCCGGCCAAGAACCCTGTTGTCCAGGCGGCTTGGAAGTTGAAGCCGCCGGTGACGCCGTCGACGTCGATGACTTCGCCCGCGAAGTGCAGCCCGGGGACGATGCGGCTCTCCATGGTGCGGAAGTCGACTTCGCCCAGGGTGACGCCGCCGCACGTTACGAATTCTTCCTTGAATGTGGTCTTGCCGCGCACGGCATAGACGTCGTTGAGGAGCGTGTTGAGGAGCTTGTTGCGCGCCTTTTTGCCGACGTCGTGCCATGGCATGTCGGGGTCCAGGCCGGCTTTGTGCAGGAGGTGAGCCCAAAACTTCTTGGGCAGTTCAAACGGACACGCGTTCGCCACCTTCTTCTTCCGGATGGCTGGCAGGGCGTCGTCCAGCAGGGCGTCGACTTCGGATTCGTTGGGGAGACCGAGCCAGTTGATTTGAGCTTGGAAGGTGTAATCGCGGTCGGCCAATTCGCGGGCGCCCCAGGCTGAGAGCTTGAGGATGCCCGGGCCGCTCATGCCCCAATGGGTGATCAGCACTGGCCCCTGGTGCGCCAGCTTTGTGCCTTGGATGCGGACCAACGCGTCGGATACCACCACGCCCATCAGGTCCGTCACCGGGTCATCGGGCATGTTGAAGGTGAACAGCGACGGCACCGGCGCGCTCACGGTGTGCCCGAGGTCGACGAGCCACTGAAGGCCCGCCAACTTGGGGCTGCCCCCGGTGGCCACGACGACGCGGTCGAAGCGCTCGCCGTTCAGGGTCAAGCCTCCTTCTGGAAGCGGCTCAACCGACCGCACCGGCGATTGAAGCCGGACGTCGACGCCCAGCCTCTCGGACTCTTGGGTGAGGCAGTCGACGATGGTTTGGGAGTCGTCGGTGGTGGGGAACATGCGTCCGTCCTCCTCCGTCTTGAGCTTGACGCCGCGCGACTCAAACCACGCGACTGTGTCGGCGGCTTGGAAGGTGGAGAAGGCTTTTTTCAGGTGCTTGCCGCCGCGCGGGTAGTGTTTCGATAGCTGAGCAGGGGAGAAGCACGCGTGGGTGACGTTGCAGCGTCCACCTCCGGAGATTTTGACCTTGGAGAGGAGCTTGGCGGTCTTCTCAAACAGGACCACCTGCGCCGAGGGGTGGTGCTTGGCCGCCGAGAGCGCCGCGAAGAACCCCGCCGCACCGCCGCCGACCACCGCCACCTTCAGTTGCCCGTCCATCCCCGCAAATTAGCCCACAAGTCTGGGGCGCGTGTATCTTGACGGACATGGAAGCGTTCCTCGATTTTTTTGAAGCGATGCCTTCGTGGCAGAAGCTGTTGTGGATTGTTGCGTGCATGTCGGTGAACCTGCTTGTGGAGGGCGTCCGGCCCATGTTCCAAGGCGGCTACCGGTCCTGGAGGCACACCCGCACCAACCTCACATTCCTGGCCACGACCATGGCCATCAACACGGCGTTTGGGGCGGCGTCGGTTGGGGTGTTCGCTTGGGCGGCGACCCACGAAATCGGGTTGCTCCACCTATTCACGGCTCCGACTTGGCTCGAGTTGGTTGTGGCCATCGTCGTCTTCGACCTCATTGCCCAGTACGGCGTTCACTGGTGCCTGCACAACGTCAAGCCGCTGTGGCGCTTGCACATGGTCCACCACAGCGACACGCACGTGGACGTGACCACCGGCACGCGGCACCATCCCTTGGACTTTATGGTGCGCGAGTGCTTCGCCCTGGCGGCCGTGCTCGTATCGGGAGCGCCCTTGGCGTTCTACCTGTTCTACCGCATTCTCACAGTCTTTTTCACCTACCTCACGCACGCCAATGTGGAGCTGCCTGAGCGCGTGGATCGGGCGATCAGCGTGGTGTTTGTCTCGCCCAACATGCACAAGTTCCACCACCACTTCGAGGTGCCGTGGACGGACCGCAACTACGGGAACATGCTGTCGATTTGGGACCGAATCTTCGGCACCTTCACCTACGGCAACCCTGCCGACATTCAGTACGGCCTGGACGTGGCGGACGACAGCCGTGGCGACGACCTCGCCTACCAGATGGGTCTGCCGTTCCGCAGGGACGTCAAGTCGTCTGCGTGAGCGACCTTTGTCCCATGCAATTGCTAGGAACCAAAGTGTGCAAGAAGCACGACCTCGGGGTGCACAACAACTTGTTTGGCGGCACCATGCTCAGCTGGATCGACGAATCGGCGGTGGCGTTTGTCAATGAGGTGTGCCACTGCCCCACGATGGTCACCCTCAAGATGGAGGAGGTCTTGTTCAAGTCGCCTGTGAAGGAGAACAACCTGATCAAGATCTACGGCCAAATCGACCGCATCGGCGGCAAGAGCATCACCATCTCGGTCGAAGCCCGGAAATTCAACGTCTACAGCCAAGAGGAGGATGTGGTCTGCAGCACAAGCTTGGTGTTCGTCCGCCTCGACGACGACGGCAAGAGCATCCCCATCGCCCAGCACGTCCGCGCCAAGCATCCGGACAAGTGCGCGTGATGTTCGCGCCACGTCGCGCATGAAAAAGCCCCGGCTCGAAGGCCAGGGCTTTTTTGTGTTCAAGGTTTCGTTCCGTGTCGCGCCGTGGCTGCTCAGCAGGGCTGCCCAAACGCAGCAAGCACCCCCAAGATGTCCGACACGGTGACGGCGTCGTCGCCGTCCACGTCGCCGTTGCAGTCCGTTTCACAACCGAAGTCGGAAAGGATGAGCAGGACATCGGCCACGGTGATTTGGCCGTCGCCGTTGATGTCGGCGGGGCATGGGGTGAGCTCGTCTCCCGAAATCTCGCCGTCGCAGTTGTTGTCGATGCCATCGCCGGTTCCAGGCGCCCCTGGATAGACACTGGCGTTCATGTCGTCGCAGTCGCCGGTTTCGAGGGAAATGCCGGGTCCCAGTTCGCACACGTCGGCGATGGCGAGGTCGCCGCCGATGCCGTCGCCGTCAAAGTCCTCGTACACGATGTTGAAGGGGTAGATGCACGAACCGTCGTCGACGGTGGCGCCGACATCGTAGTTGCACGCGAAGACCTCCGTGCAGCCAGGAACCACGCCGCTCAATGAGCACACGTCGTTCAAGGTGAAGGACAAGTCGTAGGTCACCTCGCCTCCCGTCGACCATCCGTTGTACGCCGTCACGGACCAAGTTCCTGCTCCAGTCAGGCCTGCCGAAGACAAGTCCACGGAGGCAGTGTAGGCTCCGTCTGCCGCAACAGCCCATGCACTGGGCCAAACCGCGCTGTAATCCCCCAAGTTCACATCGCAAGTCGGGGCATCGTTGTACCCGCCAAACACGACGCATTGACCTTCAGGCGAGGTCACAGTCATGGCCATGTCGCCAGGCCAAGCCCCCCCGTTGCCGGTGAAGTTCAAGGTGATGTCGATCACGCCAGCCACAGGGTTTCCGGTTCCTTCGAAGGTGAAGGGCTCACTTTGTTGGGTTCCGCTGAGGACGGCCACGAACGCGCCATCCGAGCTGCAATCGCAGCCGAAGGCTGGGTCAGGCAAGAAGCACGATCCGTCATCCAACGTGGCGCTGGCGTCGTAGTTGCACGCTGCGCTGTTGGTGCAGCCGTAGCAGCTGAAGTCGCAGGAGTTGTCGTCGTTCAACGCCGTCTCGTCGTAGTTGCACGCCGTCTCGTCCGTGCACCCACATGCTTCGGTGCATGGCTCAGGCAAGTTGGGTTGAACCAAGAACAACCCCTCTTCAATGTGGCTTACGGCCACCACGCCTGACGCGAAGTAGGGATAGTTGGACCACGTTCCGTTGAAGGAGGCGGAGTTGCTGGACGGGTAGATGTCGATGAACCCCACTTCTTGGGGGTTGGTGGGATTCGAGACGTCGAGCAAGCGCAACCCTGCGCGGTAGTTGCTCTGGTACGCGATGCCGTCCTTGATGTAGAGGTTGTGGTCGATCGCCTCGTTGCTTCCCACGTAGGTGTATTCCAAGAAGGGGTTGTTGAGGTCTTCCACATTGAAGAAGTACGTGCGAGTGTTGGTGCCGCTTGATGTCTCGTCCAATTCATCGCCGACCACGAAGTAGCGGTGGTCTTCCGTCAACCAGCCCTGGTGCGTGTAGGCCGACGTGCTGTAGCCTTCGGCCGCAAGCTCTGTCGCGTCCGTGGGGTCGGTCACATCCACGATGGTCACCGTGTTTTCGTTGCACGCAAATGCGATTTCCTTGCCCGCGTACTGTCCGTCCGGTCCGATGTAGTTCACCACTTGCGCGTCATGGGTGTAGCCGTCTTCCGAGAAGAACCCAAGCAATGTGGGGTTGAGCGGGTTGGAGATGTCCATGATGTGCAACCCGCCCGATGCGGTGTTGGTGCCCACACCGTAGGCCCGGCCGCTCTCTTCATTGATCACAAGGTTGTGCGCGTTGCCAAACCCG
>DKNS01000154.1:0-3382 GCA_002469765.1 Flavobacteriales bacterium UBA7382
ACAGCGTAGCCAGGGCGAAACATCTTGGCCTGTTTAAACCCCGGAATCTTCCGCATGGCTCCCAATTGAACATCTTCAGGCAGGGAGGTGCTGAATCCGTTGACGTAGATTTCGCAGGTATTCCACCCCTCAGGTTCAACGAACACTTGGTGACGGTCTTTGTCGGCAAAACGGTCAATCTTGTCTTCAATGCTTGGACAGTACCGAGGCCCCAAACCCCGTATGCGGCCATTGAACATTGGCGAGCGGTCAAACCCCGCGCGCAAGAGATCGTGGACCTCGGGGGAGGTGTAAGTGATGTGGCAAGAAAGTTGTTTTTCAATGGGGTAGGAGGGCAGGTATGAAAATCGTCCAGGAGCTTCGTCGCCTGGCTGTTCTTCCATTTTGGAGTAATCCAACGACCGGCCATCCACCCGTGGAGGCGTCCCCGTTTTCATGCGGCCGCTTTCAAACCCCAGCTCTTCCAGCTGTTCTGTGATTCCAAACGAAGCCCTTTCTCCGGCCCTTCCTCCTCCAAACTGTTTTTCACCAATATGCATGAGCCCGTTGAGGAAGGTTCCGTTGGTGAGGACCACCGACTTGGCCCGCACCTCCATGCCAAGCTGGGTCTTGACCCCGACGCAGCGCCCCTGTTCGGTCAGGAGCCCCACAACCCCGTCCTGCCAAAAATCAAGGTTGGGTGTGGCCTCGAGCATCTCGCGCCAAGTTTGGGCAAAGAGGTTGCGGTCGTTTTGTGTCCGCGGGCTCCACATGGCAGGTCCCTTGGACTTGTTGAGCATGCGAAATTGAACGGCGCTTCGGTCGGAAACAAGCCCTGAGTACCCTCCGAGTGCGTCGACTTCACGTACGATTTGGCCTTTGGCAATGCCGCCCATCGCGGGGTTGCATGACATTTGGCCAATGACCCCCATATTCATGGTGATGAGTAGGGTGGAGGCCCCCAAATTGGCTGCCGCTGCTGCGGCCTCATTGCCGGCGTGGCCTGCCCCGACAACAACAACGTCGTACGATTGGATCATGGCGACAAATGTCGCGATTGCGAGGGTCAGGCAGGGTGTTCCACGTGGAACATCTGCAAGGCGTGGTCTTCCGCTTGGCGCATGGCCCGCACATCGTCTGGCGTCTTGTCCTTGAACCCCGCCAAGTGCAGGACACCGTGAGCCATCACCCTCCTAAGCTCTTCCTGGAGCCCAACGCCATGACTTTCAGCGTTTTCCAAAACCCGCTCGAAGGAAATCATGAGGTCGCCTGACAGGGTCTTTCCCTCGGAATGGTCGAATGTGATGATGTCGGTGTACGTGTCGTGGTCGAGGTACTGCCGGTTGTAGGTGAGCAGCTCCTCGTCTGAACAAGAGACGACACTCAGGTCTCCCAGCGTGCAGTTGTGTTGCTTGGCCAGGGAAGTCAGCCAGGATTTGACGCGCCGTCGTCCCTCGACATTGCAGGGGACGTCGCCGTCCACGAACACCACCATGTCAGGCCAGGACGTTGGTGAAGGTGAGTTCGACGATTCGACCCTCGTCTTCGAAAGCACATTCGTCGGCGAGATGGCGCATCAAGAACACGCCACGGCCGTGGGGCTTCTCGATGTTTTCTGGCGCTGTGGGGTCTGGGAGGTTGTCGTAATCAAATCCAGGACCCTCGTCTGTGATGCGGAACACCAGCGTTTTCTCATCGATGGCGCACGACACGCCGACCGACTTGGCTTCGTCGAGCTTGTTCCCGTGAACGATGGCGTTGTTGACGCCCTCTGTCATGGCAATGAGCACGTTGCCATAATGCTCAGCAACGATGCCGTGGTCTGCACTGATTTTGTCGATCAGCTTCTCAACCACCGCAATGTTCTCAGGCTTGGAGTCGAATCGCAATTCTGGCAAGGTGGTTGTCATGGCTTCAGATCGGGTTGTTCCTGGGAATCGAGTTCCAAAGTATTGAAATATTCGTTGACGCGCTCCCGGTAGTAGGGCAGAAGTTCCGCAGGCACGGTCCGCAGCAACTCCAGTTCATTCATTTTCCGACGGAGGTACTCGGTGGCTTGAGGAGGATCTGCCCTGAGGGCGTCGTCACCTGTGCGCGAAGTTCGATCTTCTTTCTCACCCCGGATGCGCTCGGCGTTCTCAGCTTCCAACAACCGCGTGATCAAATCTTGTTGTCGCTTCAAGGTGGCTTCGTCCACTTGTCGGTTCACCAAATCCCACTCTAGCTCTTCCATTTGTTTGGCGATTTCCTTCATGCCGTTGCCGTCGCCAGAGCCGTCTTCATTCAGTTTCTTGGCCCTCTCCTGGGCCATCTTCCGAAGGGCAGCTTGTTCGGCGGCCACCTGAGCGAGCTCCTTGCTCATGCCCCCGGGTTTCTTTTGCCCAGTTTGACCTTTGTTGCCCCCTTCTCCCATCTTCTCCTTCATCTGCTCCAGCTTCTTGCCAAGGGCTTGCTGCATCTTCTTCATGTCACCCGCCTTGGGAGAAGGGGAGGGGTTGCCCGACCCACCAGGCTTTTCGCAATTCCCTGACCCTGGTTGCTTTTGGGCTTGTTGCTGTTGCATCTGCTGGAGCGCCTCGTCCAGCAGCAACGCGAGGTTGTTGAAGGACGTCATGACGTATTGCTGGTTCATGGCAATCTCGGCCGTAAGCCGGTCGCCAAATCCCTCCAGCGCTTTGCCCATGTGGCGGTTCACCAAGCCAATCTCACGGCTCACAGCGGAGGCCAATTGGGGGATTCGCATGCTCAGGGCAAACAAGCTGTCTTCCACCATGACGGCGTCGTCCTTCAGCTTGCGTTGACTTTGGCCGTGGCCGACGTAGCGGGGATCTTGTTCGTTCGTGGCTTTCAGCTCGGACATCAAGAGCTCCTCCTCGAAAGACAAGGTCAAGATGTTTTCCAGCAACGCCCGGAGCGCATCCATGTCTTCGCTGGCAGACTCAGACTCGGACTGCTGTTGCATGGCTTCCATCTGTTGGGCAAGCTGCTCCATTTGTTCCGCCGCCTTGTTCTGGGAGTCGGACGCCTTCTTTTCCTTGCCCTTTTCGAGTTGCTCAGCGCTCTTTTCCATCTCTTGCTTGATGGAATTTTCTTCGCCCGAGCTGTCCATCATGGGGTTGGGGTTCTCTAGCTCTTGGTTGTCTTTCTTAAGCTGCTCCAGGTCCTTTTGGACTTGCTCAAAAGCGGTGTTCAGGCTGTCTTGCTTGGCTTTGAGGCTGTCAGAGTCGTCCAACCCAAACTCGGTGTCTTCCGCCAGCTGCTTTTGTTCCTCGGCCAACCGATTGAGGTCCTCGATGGCTTCGCTCATTTTGGTCTCCCACTCCAGTTGACGGAACTGCTCGAGGGCCCTGTCGAGCTCTTTTTCCATGGCGTCGTGGTTGAGCTCCATCTCGTTCAGCTGCTC
>DKNS01000154.1:3775-18406 GCA_002469765.1 Flavobacteriales bacterium UBA7382
CTCACTCATCAGGTCGTCCATCATGTTTTGGAGCTGTTCCTGCTTGTCTAAAATCCGATCCTCTTGTTTGGAGAATTCGTTGGCACGTTCGTCTTTCTTCGCGTTGTCGCGCCGCATCTCTTCGAGTTTCTCCTGAAGGTCCTTCTGCTGCTCCAAAAGGCTCTCCATGGCTTGGCGGTCCTGCCACGTCATCTCACCTTGTTCCCGGAGTCGTTCTTGCATGGCCTCCATGGCCTCCCTCAACTCTGCAGCTTCTCGGGCTGCGTCTTGAAGGTTTTCTTCGAGGGATTCAGCGGCGTTTTTACGTTCTTCCCTCAGGTCTGTTTGAGAAGGAGCCTCCAACCTTGTCGTGGTGGACCGCACCCTCTTGGCTCCGTGCACAGCGTCGTTGTCCCAAACCTCAAACCAAGCCTCCAACACATCACCTTCGCGCCAGTCCATTTCGCGCAGGTCCCACATGTGGTAAAATGTGCCGCGCCTACCCGAAGGCACCTCAAGCTCTACCCGGGCCCTGGACAAGGGTGCCCCACCTCCTCCAGCGGCCACCAACTCTTCCGACGTCGCCACTCCGCGCTCCACGACCTCCCACACAAACGTCAACCGACTGAAGCCGTAGTCATCTTGGACAGACCCAGTGAAGTGCATTCGTTTTCTGGACAAGCTGTCCCGCGACTCTTCCACCCTAATGGAGGGTTTTCCATCCCGAATCACGCGGACCCGATGACGCAGGGAATCCCCGGTCAACTGGGCATTCACAGGCGCAATCCAATAGGTGCTGTTCGTCGTGGCCACTGCGTGGGTTGAGAACGTCTTGCCCGTTGTTCTGGTGGTCTGAAGCGCCTCGTCGTTCCATGTGAAGCGGATGGAGTCTGCGTCGCTGACCTGCATGGTCCACTGGATGGGCGTGCCCTCGGGCACGGTCACATCACCCTGGTTCCTTGTGTCCATTTTGGCCAGGCCCGTGTAGGGGGGTGGGGTGGCTTGCAAGCGGAGGCTGGCCAACACAGGCACAGCAAACGGCGTCACAGTGTGGTTCACGGAGCGCCAACCGTTGGCCAGGAACTGAAAATCGATGTTGCTGCGCACGGCCGGGAACGTGTGCCTGAACACATGGGGTTTCACGCGCTCCATGCGAAAGCGCCCGTTGCCAGACTCCAGGGTCACAGACGCAGGAAGGTCGTCCCCTTTCGTTTCAACAGTGACCACGAAGGCGTCGCCAGCGGGAACGTCAAGTCGGTCGTTGACCAGCACGAATTTGAACGGCGCGGGCTCGATGAACTCGGTGCGGTGTTGCACGATGCGGGCGGCGGGGGCCGTTACCCAATCGGGCTGCATCCAGATTCCCGCGAGCACAACCAACGCCACAGGGGCGGCCCAACGCAACAACCGGGCGGCGCCTGAAATGTCCACGGCACTCGCAAAGGGCAATGGCCGAAGCGACACCGTGCGCTGATCGATGCTTGCGGCGAGCAAGGTGACATCCGCACCTTGGGCGTTGTCGACCTGGCGCTGAAGTTGGAGGGTGTTCAGGAGTTTGTCCTTGACCTCAGGGAAGTGGTTGCCCACGATGCGTGCGGCTTGCTCATGACTCAGCCCTTGGCTCAGCCTCGCCCATTGTGCAAGAGGCCAAAGTACTTGGGTGGCCAACACCAAAGCGGCGGCCGCTGCGAAGGTGTAGAAGAGCACTGTTCGCCCCGCAACGCCAAACCGCCCCAGACCCTCGAGGAGCACGAACAACAAAGCGCCGACGGTCAGTGTGACGAAAGACAACAAAAGCCCTCGAAGGACTTTGGTTCGATGGTGCCTGCGGATGAAGGCATCCAGTTTTTGGATCAGTGAAATCTCTCCCTTCATCTTCTCGAACTTGAAAGGTACGCTACCTTCGAACCCCATTCACAACGCTTGACATGAAACGCCAACCTCTCGGACTTCTCGCTGTTTTTTTTGGCTTGTCTTTCGGCACGGAAGCCCAAGTCGTCCTCAACGAAATCAACCTCGTCACAGGCCCCAATGCGGGTCAGTTTGTCGAGCTCCACGGGCCCGCAAATCAAGGCGTGGATGGCCACACGTTGGTCGTGGTCAAATCGTCGTTCTCAGGCGGCAACTGGACGGCCACCATCCAGGACGTCGTCGATTTGCAGGGCCAGGCCTTGGACGGCGATGGGTTTCTCCTTGTGGAGGGTGAGGGTTGGCAGAACACCGTGGCTGGGGTTGTGCTCGCAGCGCAGGATGCGGTGGAATTTGAATTGAATGCCTTGCCCACATTCACCGACGTTGCGGACGCGGTGCTCTATGGAAACACGTCGGTCACCAACCCCCAAATGGCGGCGATTGTGGCGGTCGTGAACCCCGATGCGAATTCGACGGTCTACGAAGGAGGGGATGGTGTGAGTGCTGGGACGGATGGGTTGTCGCGCGTGCCGGATGGCGGTGTGTCTTTGGACCAACAGTTTGTGATGCAGGCCCTTAGCCCAGGCACGTCCAATGTTTTGGGGTGCGAAGGGGGGCACTTGTCGTTGAACGGAAGCGCAACGTCGTTTTGCACCGACCTCGGGCCGCAAATCGTGGGGTTCACACACGTGTCTGATGCAGCGTCTGCAGCCACGAGTCTTGTGGTGTTGGAGTCCGGCAGCGATGTGGTGGCCGAGGTGTTTTTGGGCACAGCCATTGACATGGAGGGGCTTGGCGACGGCAGTTACGATGTGATCGCAGTGTCGCACAACGCCGTTTTGGATGCAATTCCCGAGACGTTGGCAGATGTCGGCACGTCGCAAGTGGGCGCGTGCGTGAGCTTGTCTGACGAAGTGGTCACCTTGCAAGGTCAAACGTGCGAGATCCCCTCGTGCGACGGAGGCACCATCTTGACTGCGGGCGCAGAGCCCGACGCACAAGCATGCCTCTTGGCCGAGGATGGTGCCCTTGTGTCTTTCGGCTACTTCAGCGACGCCGCAGAAGACGAGTACGTGTTCTTGATTTGCAGCACGGAGGACTCGATTTTGGCCACCACCCACCAACCCTATTTCGACTTCGCGGCCTTCGAAGAATCAGGAGACTACCGCGTCTGGGGATTGAGCTACCAGGACAGCTTGGTGGACAGCACCGTGGTTTTGGGGTCTTGGGTTTACGGCGCCGAAGCGTTCGGTTGCGACAGTTTGAGCAGCAATTTTCTCGAGGTGAACATCCTCCAGTGCGGCGAGGCCGGGTTGTGCGACGACTTGATCATCAGCGAATACATCGAAGGCACAAGCAACAACAAAGCGATCGAGGTGCACAACCCGACGGTTGAAGCAATCGATTTGACCGCTTACACCATGGAGGTCTACAACAACGGCGCCTCTTCTCCGACCCAAGAGCTTGACTTGGAGGGCACCATTCCTCCTGGAGGGGTTCACGTGATGGGCAACCCTCAAGCGGACGCGGCAATCGTGAGTCAGAGCCAAGTGTTGAGTTCCGTGACGTGGTTCAACGGCAACGACGCCATTGTGCTTCGGAAGAATGGGGTGGTCATCGACCAAATGGGAGAGATTGGCCCTGAGAACGACCCTGGAGAGCCGGACGGCTGGGCGGTTCAATCGGGCGGCATGTCGGAGTACACCCTTGTCAGAAAGCCCAACATTGGTCAGGGTTCCACCAACTGGGCGGAAGGCCAAACCGAGTGGGATGTTTACCCGCAAGACACCTTCGATTTCCTTGGGGAGCACGAGGCTTCTTGTGGAGGTTTGGGCACCATGGTTGTGGGTTTTGCGGCTCCTGAACTGTATGTGGCCGAGGGACAGGGTGTCGCCGTGGAGATGGTTGTTTCCTATCCGCTTGAAAACGTGCAGGTGCTAGTAGAGGTCTCGGGAGGCAACGCTGAAATTGGTGCAGACTTCCCTGCGGTCTTTCCACTGTCGTTCGAGTTTGAGGCTGGTCTGTTGAACAGCCAAGCCTTCAATTTCGTGGCGGTGGACGAAGAGGACCCCGAGCTTCAGGAAGACGTAGAATTGACCTTGACCGTGGTTTCCGGAGGGGCCGTGTTGGGCATTGAAACAGTGGTGATCCACATTTTGCCTTCGGATTTGGAATATCCGGTGTACGACATCATCCAAGTGCGGGACATTGACAATCAAGGTGTGCTCGACAGCATTGACACTGCTTGCGAATTGCGAGGGGTGGTGCACGGTTGGAACGACTACCCGCAAGGGCTTCGTTTCACGCTGATTGATCCCACGTCGGGCATCAACGTCTTCAGCGCCATCAACAACTTTGGCTATGAAGTCGTGGAAGGGGACAGCGTGAGGGTGCGAGGCGTGGTGGGCCAATTCAACGGGTTGGCGACGTTGTACGCGGACACGCTGATTTACGAGGGCAGTGGGTTTGACACCCAGGAGCCGGTGCTCGTGCAAGAGATGGGCGAGGAAACCGAGTCTCAAGTCGTGCGCCTGAAGTGCGTCAAACTGTTGGACCCCGCACAATGGACGAACGACTTCCCGTTCTTTGATGTGATGGTGGATTACGGGGCCGGCCAGGTTCAAATCCGCATCGACGCCAACACCAACCTTTTTGGCACCGAGCCGCCCTTGGGCACGTTTGGCGTGTCGGGCTTGGGGGGCCAATACGACACCGGCACGCCGCTGTTGGACGGGTATACGCTGATGCCACGGAGCTTGGACGACTTGACGGCGCCGGTTTTTGCGTCGTTCTCTGTGCCAAGTGACCTTGAATCGGGTGTGCCCGTGACCTTGGAGAACCTCAGTCAAGGCGCAGGGTCGTTCCAATGGTCGTTTGGCAACGGGCTGTTCAGCAACGACGAGGAGCCTGAGCTGGTGTACAATGAGGCGGGCTCTTACAACATCTTTTTGACGGCAGTGGATCCAGATCAAGTGTGTGCTGACCAAGCGTCAATCACGGTGAATGTGGCGGATGTGGATGTGGTGCTCGGCGCCGATTGGGGATTGAGTCTCTGGCCCAACCCGGCACAGGGCATGACCCGTGTTCGGGTGCCACATGAGACGGAATGGACGGCCCACGACCTTGCCGGACGGTTGGTTGGCTCTGGAACATGGTTGGCGGGGAGCCACACTTTGGATGTGTCGATGTGGGCCCCAGGCACCTACGCCATCACGGCGAGGGGTGAGGGCGGACAGGCCGTTGCGACTCGGTTTCACGTGGTCCGACGATGACAGGACGCACGAGGAGCTTGTGGCTCCTCCACGGCGTGGTGGTCATCTTTGGGTTCACGGGAATCTTGGGCAAGTTGATCACGTTGGATGCCGAGCCGCTTGTGTTCTGGCGGGTGTCCTTGGGCGGGGTTTCCACTGCGTTGTACCTCGCTTGGCGCCGAGAGTGGCGCCGTTGGGCGCCACGGGATTTGGCCCAAGCCGCAGGCGTTGGGTGCATTGTGGCCGCCCATTGGGTGACGTTTTTTGCCGCGATCAAAGTGAGCAGTGTGGGCTTGGCATTGACGATGTTGGCGACGGCGCCATTGGTCATCGGGTTCATCGAGCCGCTGGTGTTTTGTCGGAAGTTGGCGTGGCGTGAACTGCTGGTGGCTTCGGCGGTGTTTGTTGGCATTGCAACGGTGTTTCAAGCTGAACGCGACCAGGTGGATGGGATGG
Organism: Flavobacteriales bacterium UBA7382; assembly: GCA_002469765.1. Classification (GTDB taxonomy): domain Bacteria; phylum Bacteroidota; class Bacteroidia; order Flavobacteriales_D; family Sanyastnellaceae; genus UBA11663. Next base: position 9,373 of record DKNS01000154.1, read on the forward strand.
TGTTGGGGTTGTCGAGCGCGGCGTTGGCTGCGATGTTCAACACATTCAACGGGGTGTTGGTGAAGCGCTTGGATCCCGTGAATTTGAGCGCTGTGGAGCTTCTGTCGGCGAGTGCTGCAATGCTCTTGTGGTTGGTGTGGAGGGGGCAGGCAGGCCCGGAGTTGTTCGTGATGTCCGCGGAGGACTGGTTGTGGATGACATTGTTGGCCGTGGTGGCGACGTCGTTTGCCTTTGTGGTGTCCATACAGGTTCTCAAGAACCTGACCCCGTTCGAATCGGCCATGGCCATCAACCTCGAGCCGCTTTACGCCATCGTTCTCGCTTGGTGGATATTTGGCGAACGATTCAGTCCTGGTTTTTACGTCGGGGCGGCCGTGGTTCTTGGTGCGGTGTTTTTGGATTCGTGGTGGCGCGCCCGGACTCAGTCCACAGCGAATAACGACGACGCGATCTGATCGCCCGTGATCCAATCGGGTTCTGGGATTCGGAACCACCCAGGGCGGTGTTCCACAAGCCGCCCACCATCCAGGGCTTGGGCCCAAGCCTCTGGGTCCACATCCTGAGGTCGGACACCGGTCATGTGCTGCAATTTTTCGGGAGAAATGCCTTGGGCTGTGCGCAGGCCGGTCATCACGTGTTCGTTGTATCGATCTGTGGATGTGAGGTCCTCCCGCTCTTCCAACAGCTCTCCTTGTTGAATAGCCCGGATGTACTTCGGGTTGTTGGACACGTTGGCATACCGGCTGGCCCCGAGGAACCCGTGCGCGCCCGGCCCCAAGGCGAGGTAAGGCGTTCCTGACCAATACGCGCTGTTGTGTTGCGACGTGTGGTGGCCGTGGTTGGGCCCGGGTGCGGCCCAATTGCTGGTTTCGTAATGGGCCCATCCTCGCTTGGACATTGCGTCGCAAAGCTGGTGGTATTCTTTTGCGGTGCGGGCGTCTGGAGCAGGGTGCACGGCGCCGCGTTCCACGCGTGTGCCCAGCACGGTTCCCGGTTCAACAGTCAAGGCGTAGGCACTCAGGTGTTGGACTGGCAGTGCGGCTGCACGGAAGACATCGTCGTGCCAATTGCGGGCTGTGGGCACCCCATAAATTAGGTCGAGGGTCATGGACTTCATGCCCAACTCATGGGCGAGGTGAACGGCGCGCTCGGCCTGATTGCCTGTGTGGGCGCGGTTCATCCATGCAAGCGTGTCGTCGTGGAAGGACTGGACCCCGAGGCTGAGTCGGGTGACCCCAAGCTCGAGCCAAGCATGGATTTGGGCTTCGGTCATGTCCTCAGGGTTGGCTTCCAGGGTGATTTCTCGGAAGCTTGAGGCTGGCCTGCCCACCGCATCCAGTACCCCAGTCAACAAGTTGCGAAGCAAGTCGGGGGGGAGGATGGAAGGGGTGCCCCCCCCGAGGTAAAGGGTGGTGAAGGTTTGATCTTTCCAGCGCGGGTCGGTTGAGAGCCTCAAGTGGGTTTCTTGGACCATGGCGGCGACGAGGTCGGCCATGTGTTTGATCTGCGTAGAGAAATGGAAATCGCAGTAATGGCAAGCCTGCCGGCAGAATGGAACGTGGAGGTAGAGTCCAGCCATGGCCCAAAGGTCGTCGCCCCGGCCCTACCTTCGTGTCATGGCCCAAGAAATCCAGTGGGAAGGCGCACAAGTGACCAACGACACGGCCCTCCATAACATTTTAAGTCCTGAACACGCCCTGTGGGTGCCGCTGTCCGACCGCTCTTGGTCGGTGGTGTTGCATGGTCGACGGTTCAAGGTGGAGGTGGAAAAGGGCCCCGACGCGGAAGGAAACGCAACCGTGCGCATCAACGGAGTGCGGAAAGACATTCGGGTCTTGGACGAGCGCACCCAACTCCTTGAGAAGATGGGCATGTCGGTGACAACTTCGGCCGGCAGCGGAGACGTGACGGCACCCATGCCTGGCAAGGTGCTGGAGGTGCTTGTTGAACCAGGACACGCCGTAGAGGAGGGTCAACCCCTGTTGGTGTTGGAGGCCATGAAGATGGAAAACGTCATCAAAGCGACCGTTGCTGGAACCGTTTCGGGTGTGCCCGTGCACCAGGGAGATGCCGTGGAAAAGGGAGCCTTGCTGATCGGGTTCGTGGCTTGACGGGACTTCGGGGATGTCCCCGAGGCGTTGTTGAAGACATACGACACCACGTGTGCCACACGTTGAGGCTCTGGGTAATTTCACACCATGTCGTCCATGATCCTACGCAAGGTTGCAGCGCTTGTGCTTTGGTGCGCTTCGATGTCCACCCAGGCCCAAACGGCCTGCAACAACCTCCTTGACTTGTGCGGTCAGGTGGATTCCACAGTCACGCTGTCCAGCGCCATGGATTTGGACAACGTCGCCGCGTTGAACGGGTCCTTTTCGGCCACGTCGGTGCAGGTCATTCGATTTCACACGACCTACTTGGATCCTGCAGGCCAAGGGCTGGAAGTCCACCTTTCCAACTCTCAATGCGCCCCATTCTTTCAAGCCAGGGTGTTTCAGCCAGACCCGTTCAACCCCTGCGACGCCGGGGCCTTTGTGTCGGTGTCTGACCTGATGACGACGAACGAGGACACCGTCTTGTACACCGCCCCGTTGTACATCAACACGGACTACATCTTGCTGGTGGGCTCGAACACGCCGGGCTGTGCGCTTGACGTCAGGCTGGAAGGCCGTAGCGTGAGCATCGACGCGTGCTGTGCAGCCGCCATTGACTACGGAGAAACAGTGAATGTGGAGGTCAAGGGGTCCGACCCAGCCCTGGGTTTTGTGTGGACGCCCGAGGAGCTGGCCCAAATGGTGGACAACCAACTCGCCAACTTGAGCCCCTATGAAACGACCACCTTTGAGGTGACGGGGTTCGTGGAGGGGTGTTCGTACACGGATGCGGTGCTGGTGGCGGTGGGGTCGCCCATTGAGGTGCCCAACGCGTTTTCCCCCAACAACGACAATTTCAACGACACCTTCGACATCTACGGCTTGTCCCAGTTTGAATTCTCCACCATCGAGATCTTCGACCGTTGGGGACAATCGGTGTTCCGGTCGGTCTCGTACCCCAACCCTTGGGACGGGACGTTCCGCGGACGCGCGGTGCCTGCAGGGACGTATTACTACGTCGTCAACCTGAACGAGCCCAATGCCAACCTCGCCCCCATCACAGGGCACGTCGCCGTGATCCGATGAAAAAGTCGATGTTCCTCCACGCGGTGTTGGCTTGCGCCCTCTTGATGGGGTGGGTCGCGTCCGCATCCGCGCAGTTCAATGGGGTCCGCACCCAATTCCTCATGACGAGCTTGTTGGACAATCCAGCGGCGGCGGGCAACAGCGCTTGCCTGGACCTCAGGATGGGGGGTCGAAACCAATGGACGGGCTTCGATGGCGCCCCCCGAACCAGCTTCGCCTCGCTCAGCGGAAGGCTTGGCGGCGGGGTCACGTTCGCCCACGGAATGGGCGGGTTTGTGGTCACCGACCAAGTGGGTCCATGGAGCAACACGCGACTCAGTCTGGCCTACTCCACGAAGGTGAGGCTAACCAACGGCGCGCGCTTGAGCGCAGGCTTGGCGGCGGGCATGACGCAATACCGTTTGGACATCGGAAGCCTGGTGTTTCCAGAGTTTTCTGCGACTGAAGATCCCGCACTGTTTGGGGCGTCCACGTCGCAGACGGTGTTTCCCACCTTGGATTTTGGCCTTTGGTATGAAAACAGCCAAACTTTCGTCTCGCTGAGCATGCTCAACGCTGTGCCCACCACCCTCAACGAAATGACCATGACCACCAACACGGGCACCACGTTTGTGTTGATGGGCGGCCAATACATCAAACTGGACCGGCGGTTTGGCTTCCGCCCTGCGGCCCAATTCCGCATGACTCGTGGGCTTCCGCCAAGCGTGGACTTGCAGGGGGCGTTCACGGTGGATGAGTTGGTGAGTGTGGGGCTGGGCTATCGCACAGGCAGCGCGCTTGTGGGGGTGCTGAGCATGAAGTTGTTTGAATCCATGACGGTCGGATATTCTTACGACTTCGGAGTGAATGACCTGAACGTGGGCGGACGCTCTGCCCACGAATTGGTCATCTCGCTGACCGCCTGTGACAAACACGATCCCTACGTTGGCCCCGACGGCCGTTGCCCCGCTTACGACTGATGCACGACACCCTTTCGAAACGACTGCTCTTCTTGGCCGCCGCGGCCATTGTGGTGGTGACGTTGGGGTACACACAGCATCTGGCGTCCATCACGCGCGACGAAGAACAACGAAAGGTTCAGTTGTGGGTCGAGGCGGTGAAGCAGCGGGCCGAATTGGTCACATACACCCAGTCGCTCTTTGAAGAGCTTGGCGCCGAAGAAAAGAAGAAAGCCGACCACTTGGCTGCGGCGTATCGCCTGATCCAGGAGTCTCCCGTTGGCATGGACTTGACTTTTAGCACCGATTTTTTGGTGGGCAACAAGACGGTGCCCGTGTTGATCTTGAACGACGACGGGGAGGTGTTGTACCACGTCAATGTGCCTCCGCCATCGCCGTTGGTGGATCGCGACGCTTACTTCGACAGCGTCAGGGTTCACCAAATGGGCACCAACCCACCCATCCGCTTTGAGGAGGTGGGACAAACCATCTATTACTCAGAAAGCGTCCGTTTGCGTGAATTGCGGGAGGCCATGTCCGAGTTGATCGAGTCGTTCATTTCGGAAACGGTCATCAACAGCGCTTCCGTGCCGGTGATGTTGCTCGACTCGACCGCCACACGCATTGTCAAGTCCCAAGGCATCGAGGTCTCGGCCTTGAGCGACCCTCAGGTGCTTCAGGACAAGCTGAAGGCCATGGCCCGCGACAACGCCCCCATCCCAGTTTACTTGCCTGGAGAAGGCTGGAATTTGGTTTTTTATGAGGAGAGCCTCGTGTTGACCCAGCTCAGGTTTTTCCCCGCGGTGCAGTTGTTGTTGATCGCGGCGTTTTTGTTGGTCGCTTATTTGGTATTCAGCTCGTCGAGAAGGGCAGAACAAAACCGAGTCTGGGTAGGCATGGCGAAGGAAACAGCGCACCAGTTGGGCACCCCGCTAAGCTCTCTCATGGCTTGGTCCAGCCTGCTTTCCGCAAGGGGCGTGGACCCCGAGGCTTTGTCGGAAATGGACAAGGACATTGCACGGCTTCAAGTGGTGGCTGAGCGGTTTTCCAAGATTGGATCGGAGGCAGATTTGACACCGGCAGACCCGCTGCAGGTGGTGGAGGAGACAGTCAATTACATGCGCCCTCGGATCAGCAAGAATGTGTCGTTGTCATTGGAGTCGGGAGAGCCCAAGGGTGAACTTCCCCTAAGCCAACCCCTCTTCAGCTGGGTTTTGGAAAACCTGCTTCGCAATGCGGTGGATGCCATGGAAGGAGAGGGAACCCTCGCGGTCCGGGTGGCGTGGGAAGGGGACGAGGTTCATGTTGAGGTGGAAGACAACGGCAAGGGCATGAGCAAGTCTGTGGCCAGGCGGGTCTTCGAGCCGGGCTTCACGACCAAGTCCAGGGGTTGGGGCCTCGGATTGTCGCTCTCCAAGCGCATCGTGGAGGAAACCCACGGAGGACAATTGTTTGTTGACTGGACTGAACCAGGGCAAGGCACCCGGTTCAAACTTGTGTTAAGAGCCCAGGCTTAACGGGCCAAGAGCACGCGGCCGTGCTTGACGTCACGGGTCCAAATCCCGTCCTGAATCGCCCCCCACTCCAAGACGTAGGTGTACCAGCCGTCTGGCAAGAAGTGGTCTCCTCCACCCAAGTCGTAGGCGCCGTCCCACGGCGTGTTGGGGTCGTTGGTGGACCACACCTGTTGCCCCCATCGGTTGAAGATCTTGAATGAAAACTCAGCCCAGTCGCAGGTGCTGACAATCTTAAAGCCTTCGTTCACTCCATCGCGGTCGGGGGTGAACGCGGTGGGCACCCAAATGTGGCACCCGCAGTATTCCTCTGCCACCTCCGCCAGAGCCACATGCGAGCCGCATGCGTTGGTGACCGTCACGTAATGCTCCCCACCTGCGACGGGTGTGGTCATCCCCGAGAGGCCTTCCGAGTCCCAGACCACACTGAATGGGATCTCGTCCACCTCGCTGTCGCCCACAGGAAACACCTCCAACCTAACCAGGGTCGAATCGCCCATACAAATCAGGTTGTCGTCGGGCGTGGCAGCTGCTGTGAGGCTTGGCCAAACTTCGAGGTTCATGTTGTGGGTGGCGTGGCACCCGGTGGCGTTGTCTCGAACCTCCACCTCGTAGTTTCCTTCTGCAAAGGCGTCGTACCCGGCGGTGGCAGGCTCGTCGTTCACAGACCAAACCCACGACCCCACTGCTTGGGAGGTTTGGGTGGGCCAAATGAACTCGTGCGGCCCCTCCAGCTCACATCGAACGACGCTGTCGGGGTGGCTTCCCACAAACGGGGTGGGCCACCAAGTCACGTGTGCGGTGTCGGTTTCAACGCAAGCGCCCAATGTTACGGTGGCCACAAATGGCCCACCCCCCATGGAGCTGACCACGGACAACTCGTTGTCAGTTCCGCCCACGTTCCAAGAAATGTGGTCCATGGGTTGGGTGATGCTCAGCACCGTCGCATTGTTTTCGCACAACGGGTCAGGGTCCAGCAACCCTGTTGCGATTGGAGGCAGCATGGGGTAGTTGAGGCTTAAGGCGCTTTCACACCCGTTTTCGCCGACCAGGTTGGCGGTGTACAAGCCAGGCCCCGCTTGACCCAAATTGAAGGTCCCTGTTGGCAATCCCCAGTTGTCCAAAAATGCATCTTCCTCCAAAGCCAGTTCCACACTTCCGACACCTTCCCAACAAAGCGAAGGCGGCGTGGCCACCAACTGCCCCTGGGGCAAGGGAAGGACATTCACAGCGATGAATTGAGGTTCAGATACGCATCCATTGATGGATGCTGAGGCCATGTAATCTCCCGAGCTTGTCACGCTCAGGAAGGGGGAGCCCCCCACCTCCCAAGAAGGGCTCGCGCCCTCTGTGGCCAAAGCTTGAAGTGTGAGCGGCTCTCCAGCGCACACCTCGAGGGAGCCAGATACGGGTTCTCCCTGAAGAGCAAAACTCACCTCAGGGACCGCTTGGAACAAGACATCAACTTCGAGGGCAGTCTGGCATCCTTCGACTGTCGCCACCACCTCATGGATTCCGGGTTCGGAGGTCAAAGCAGTCAAACCCTCCACCCCGTCCCAGGTCACGGTGGCTTCAGGGGCGGCGGAGGCGGCGAGCTCGGCCTCGGTGCCGCCGCACACCACGAGGTTGGGGTCCACAAGCAGTTCAAGCTCTGGTCCGGGAGCCTCGGTGACGTCGATTGCACCCGAGGCGGGACAACCTTGGTCGTCGGTGCCGAGCAGATCGTACGTGCCCGCTTGGGTGATGGCCAGTTGCGCCTCCCCGTTGTCCGCCCACACGGCTGAGGTGGCGGGCGGGAGCGGTTCTGCGGTCAACACCAACTCGTCGCCAAGGCACACCTCCCAAGGTCCTTCGGGTCCGGCTGTGATGGATTCGGGATGCGTGGTGTAGTCGGCATCCACCAGGCAAAAGCGCTGCTGGTTGCCCACGGCGCCCCCTGTGGACGCCACAAAACCCCAATGCACGAGCGGGTTGCCGCCGAAAAACGTGGCCGCGATGTCACCCGTGTGTGTGAGCCTGAGGTCGCTGTCGAAGTACACCTCCAGGGTTTGAGTGCCGGCGTCCCAAACCACGCGGAATGGAAAGTCTTGGCCGTTTTCGATGTTGGACAAAGTGCTGTGCGCTTGCACCGGGCCTTCCACGTTGTGAAAAATGGACCCGTCGCTGGTCAACGCGATGTGGTCAAACACAGGATCGCCGACTTCGGCATTCTGCCACGTGTCCATCTCCACTGCCAGCGAGGGGTTGAATGGGCCGTTTTCGTACCCAATGGACCCGCCGGTGGACCCGATGACGTTGTTGCCCACGCCGAATGGTTGGAGAACGAAGACGATGCCGTCTGCCCCATCCACATCGGTGGTGCCAAAACTCACTGTGAACTCCAAGTCAAAGTCTGCCCCCAAATGGAGCTGACAATCGTGCCAAGCCCCGCCCCGTTGGTTTTGCGAGGTGTTGGTCAAGCGAATGCACCCCCCAGGTTCCTGCACAGCATTTTGCACCAAGGACCATTGCGCGCTTGCCAAAGTGGGGCAAAGTACGCCGGCCAGAAGCAAGCAAAATGAAACAAAAACGCGCATCACGAGACCGTGGAGTTGAAGAGAATTGCAAGTTCGGACGCAAGGGCACGCCTTTCGCAACTTGTGCGGAAAGATTTGTCTGGCCCAGGCGGGGGCTGGTGAAGCCAGGCTTCGATTTGACGTTGCCCGTCTTGTGCATCGTGGGGGACAAACGTCACCCCCCAAGTGGCGCACAAGGTTTCGAGGTCGCCTTGCGCCGGTCCCACCACGAGCATCGGACGCCCGGTGGCCAAGCATTCGAACATCTTTCCCGGGGTGGAGGCCTTGGCCGAGGCGCTGTTGTTGTGGACCACCACCAGGGCGTCGCACGTGTGCATGGCCTTCACGGATTCCGCATGTGACAGGTCGCCTTGCCAGTCGAGCTCGATTCCGGCTTGGTCCATGCTGGCGTGCACGTCGTCGGAGATTTGTCCGGCCGCGCGCAGCACCCAGCCCGACCTTGCGAGTCCGTGCCAAAGCGCAGGCGCGTTCCGCGCCCCGTACAACGCCCCAAAGTGGCCAAGCACGGGCTTGGCATTGGAGGCCGGTGATGGCGCATCGCTTGGGAAATCGTCCTTGTCCCAACCGTTGGGGATGACCATGCCCTTGGACTCGTCGTCCAATCCAATTTCTCGGAGCGAGCCCGGGGAAGTGACCAGGATGCGGTCGGCGTTGGCCACCACCACCCGCTCCATCTTGGCAATCAGGCGTCGGGCCCGAGGGCCCATTCCAAAGTCGTCGAGGTAATCCATGGTGGACCAGGGGTCCCTGAAGTCGGCCACCCATGGCAACCCCGTGGCTCGCTTCAAGGCCAGCCCAATGAGGTGCATGCTGTGCGGGGGGCCTGT
>DKNS01000004.1:0-14695 GCA_002469765.1 Flavobacteriales bacterium UBA7382
TTTGGTAGCCCGTAGGGGATTCGAACCCCTGCTACCAGGATGAAAACCTGGCGTCCTAACCCCTAGACGAACGGGCCAAATAGGTGCGCAAAGATAGTCAGGTTCTTCCTTCTCCGCAAGGGCCACCAGAAAAAGTGCGTCTCAGGGGAAGGACAACCTCAAGCAAGGTAGGCGCGCAGCATCCAGGAGGTCTTTTCCTGCTCCCGAACGAAATCGCTCATGAGGGCGTGGGTGCCCTCATCGCCCGCTTGCTCGCTCGCTGCGAGCAAGGCGCGCTCACGCAACAGCAACACCCCGAAGGCTGCGGCACAGTGACGGACCGCTTCCACCCCGTCGTGCACGTCTTTGACCTCGGGAATTGTCGCACCCGCCACGTAGTCCTGCATGGAGTGCAGGGGCTGCCCTCCCAAGGTCAACACGCGCTCGGCCACCTTGTCGATTTTGACTTGCAGGTCGGCGTAGAATTCTTCGAATTTGGCGTGCAGCTCAAAGAAGTTTTGGCCTTGAACGTTCCAGTGGAAGCCTCGCACGTTTTGGTAGAATACGTGCAAGTCGCAGAGGAGGGCGTTGAGCTCCTTGCAAAGCGCAACGCTGTCGTCAGCGTTCAGGCCGATGGGAAGGTTGGCATCCATGATTCAATAGGCTTTGGCGAACAACACACGGCGGGCGCTGGGTGCGCCTGTCTTGATGCATGTGCCTGGCGTGGTGTCTCCATCGTAGGGAATGCAACGGATGGTCGCCTTCGTTTCTTGCTTGATGCGCTCCTCGGTCTCGGCTGTGCCATCCCAGTGGGCGCTCACGAAGCCGCCCTTGTCCAACGCCGCCAAGAACCCTTCCCAGGTGTCCACCACATGGGTGTGCGTCTTGATGCGTTCGTGGACGCTCGCCGTGAGGGTCGCTTGGATGTCGTCGAGCTGCGTCCGAACCTGGGCCGCAAGGCCGTCAAGCGACACGAAGTCCTTGGTCTTGGTGTCGCGACGCGCGAGCTCGCACGTGCCTTTGGCCAAATCGCGCGGGCCCATGGCGATGCGCAACGGCACTCCCTTCAACTCGTACTCGGCGAATTTCCAACCACTCCGCTTGGTGTCGTCGTCGTCCAACTTCACCCGGATGCCGGCCGCCTTCAATTCGTCGGCGACGGCTTGGCACTTGTCCACGATCTCGTCCATTTGATCTTGCCCCTTGTAAATCGGGACGATGACCACCTCAATCGGAGCGAGCTTCGGCGGGAGCACCAAGCCCTGGTCGTCGCTGTGGGTCATGATGAGGGCGCCCATCAACCGGGTGCTGACCCCCCAAGAGGTGGCCCAAACGTGCGACTTGCCCCCCTCCTTGTCGGCGAAGGTCACATCGAATGCCTTGGCGAAGTTTTGGCCCAAAAAGTGGGAGGTCCCTGCCTGCAGAGCTTTGCCGTCTTGCATCAGTGCTTCGATGCAGTAGGTGTCCTCGGCGCCTGCGAAACGTTCGCTCTCGGTTTTCACTCCTTTCACCACAGGCATGGCCATGTAGTTCTCCGCAAAATCGGCGTAGACCTCGAGCATCTTCTCGGCCTCTTCCAAGGCTTCATCTTTCGTGGCGTGGGCGGTATGCCCTTCCTGCCACAGAAATTCTGAAGTGCGCAAGAACAAGCGCGTCCTCATCTCCCAGCGAACGACGTTGGCCCATTGATTCACCAGCAACGGCAGGTCGCGGTAACTCTGGATCCAATTCTTGTAGGTGTTCCAAATGATGGTTTCGGATGTCGGACGCACAATGAGCTCTTCCTCAAGGCGGGCATCCGGATCGACGACCACCCCTTCCCCGTTGGGGTCGTTCTTCAACCGATAGTGGGTGACCACCGCGCATTCCTTGGCAAACCCCTCCACGTGGGCGGCTTCCTTGCTGAGGTAGCTCTTGGGGATGAAGAGGGGGAAGTAGGCGTTGACGTGCCCGGTTTCCTTGAACATGCTGTCGAGCACATCCTTCATGCGCTCCCAAATGGCAAACCCGTATGGCTTGATGACCATGCATCCCTTCACATCGCTGTGCTGGGCAAGGTCCGCCTGCACGACGAGTTCGTTGTACCACTTGCTGTAATCATCGTCGCGGGACGTCAGTTTGCTGGCCATTTTGGTATGGTTTGTGCTGTAGCGTGTGAAAGACTCTGAGAGTCACGCAAAACTACAGAATGTGCTAACTTGAACCACCGCCCATGACCCGCTCCTTCCCCACCTTCTTTTCGATGTCCACCACATGGATTGCGCTGCTCGGAATGACCATTTCTTTGGCAAGCTGTGGTGGAGCGTACAGACAAGCCTCAGCCTTGGAGGACGATGAACTTTACCTCAGCCAAGGCGAGGCGTTTTTGACGGACGAAGAATACCTGTCGTATGCGTTTGAACAGGCTGGCTTCAGCGAGTCCGAAGAGGAGATGTTGGACACTCGGGCAGGCGACGGATTCAACAGCAACTTCGGGTACATGCCCCAAAGTCTGCGCGGCCGGTCGATGCTTCGAGGGTACATGACACCCTACGGTGCCGCAGGTTTTGGCTCCAATCCCTACGACCCCTATGGAAGCGCCTTCTATGGAGGTTACAATCCTTACGACCCCTATGGATCCGGGACGGGATGGAACAACGGTTGGAGCAACGGTTGGGGCGCTCAAAGCGGCTGGGGCATGAACCCCTACATGGGATACGGCTTTGGTTCTGGCTTCGGGTCCAACCCCTACGCCTACAACCCCTACGGATTCAACAACGGCTGGGGAGGTGGATACAACGTTTACCAAGGCAACGGTTGGCTCGGCGGGGGTGAATCTTCAGGAGGCACGCCCATTGTGGTGGCGCCGCGGACCCCGATTTGGGCTTCGTCTTCCATCAACAGCGCCACAGGTGGCAGCCGTTTGTTGACCAACAAAATGGGCGTCGGCGTTCCAAGCACTCAACCCGCGGTTGCCCAACCCAGGGTTTTCTGGCGCACGGTTTCCAACGCGGCAGAGACGATTGAAGATGCATGGGAGGACAACCGGCCTGTCCCAGCCACCTTGCCAGCAGCCGGGGCCACCTCACGACCAGCCTCGAGCTCAACCCAATCCAGCAGGTCTTCCTCCTCCTCACAAAACTCCGGCTCCTGGTCGTCTGGCTCAAGGCCCGCGAACTCTGGAAACAACAGATCTCAAACCCGTCCAAGCACTCCAAGCAGGCCTTCCAACGGAGGCCGAAGCAACGGCGGGAGCAGCCGTTCTGGCGGTCGTGGAGGATCACCCCGACGCTGAGCGGCCATGATCTCATTCTACCAACGTGCATGCATCGCCACGGCGTTTGTCGCGGCCATGTCTTCCATGGGCCTGGCCCAAAATGAAACCGACGTGCTGCGCTACGGATGGGTCGCGCCCCTTGGCAGCAGCAGGACAGTGGCCATGGGGGGGGCGTTCGGTGCGCTGGGTGCCGACCTCGGATGCATGGGCATCAACCCAGCGGGGCTTGGCTTGTACCGACGTGGAGATTTGGCCGTCACCACGGGACTGAACAGCGCCACCACCGACGCAAGCTGGAACACCACCGCATCTGAAACGGCCAAATTCCAAGGGACCACAGGCAACTTGGGGGTGGCCCTGACCTACCCCAGCGTGGATGCGGACTGGCCTTTCTTCACCTTGGCCGTAGGACGGCAAGTGCGTATGCCCTTCAATCAGCGCATCTTCATCGAAGGGGTGCCTTCCGAATCAACGGTGTCCGACCTGTTCGTGCAGCAGGCCCTCGACGATGCGGCCATCTATGGATATGCATCCACTGACGAAGCACTGGGGGGGGGCGACATCTTCCCGTATTCAGCGTCGCTGGCTTGGCGCACCCTGCTGCTTTTGCCGGACGACGACAACCTTTACGCCACTGCGGTGGGGGGGGCGGTGAATGTGAAGCGTTCCATTGAACGGTCCGGTCGCATGTGGGAAACCCAAATCGGGTTCGGCACTTGCTACCGGGACAGGCTGAGCATTGGTGCCACCTTGGGCCTGCCCAAAGTTGAGTTTGAAGAAACCTCCACCCACCAAGAAACGACTGTCTCTGCAGAGGGTGACCTCAGGTCATGGGACTACAACGAGCGACTCAACGTGGATGGGCAAGGCATCCTCCTCCGCGCCGGAATCACCTGGCGAGTGACCTCCCAACTTCGGGTTGGACTTGCCCACCAAACCCGGGGCCGCATGACTCTGTTGGACAACTACAGCACCTCGCTGTCCACCCAATGGACGGATGAAAGCGAGCGCACCGCCGCCAGCCCCGTCACCAACAACGAATACCTGATGTACACGCCACGCAGAACCACGGTGTCGGCAAGCTTTCTCATGGGCAAGCTGGGGGTGTTGGCCGCCGACTACGTGCACACGGACTTGAGGGATGGCGAGCTCGGCGACCCAGGCACCATCCTTTCCTCCGGGTACAACTACGCGACTGAGAACCTGGCGGTGGACAGCAGCTTGCAGGTCGTCCGAGAAGCCCGGGTGGGATTGGAACTTCGCCTTGGATCCTTGAAAGAATACCGCATCCGGTTGGGCGGCGGCACCGGGAATTCGCCATTCAACCCCAACGGGGTGACCACCGATGGCAGCCGTCATCACGCCAGTTTCGGTGGCGAATACCGCATCGGCGATGTCCACTTCAGCGTGGCGTGGCGCCGCACATGGCACAAGGAAGACTACCTGTTCATGGGGGCATTCCATCCCGAGAGTCGCGGCACACTCGACCGCACCTCCGCCGCTGTGATGTTCGGGGCTGGATTGCGTCTTTGACCACGGGCACAACTGACATTCAGCCAAGAAAAAAGCCCACCATGGTGGGCTTTTTCTCAGGTCAAGCTTTTTCCTCCCCTCACTTCTTCAACTTGGCAAGGGCTTTGTCGAGAAGGGCATTCATGCGCGTCAACTCCTCTTCGGCGAGCTCCTTGTCCACAAGGATGCGGCCGCTGTGCTCGTCAACGATGATGCGCTTGCGCTGGGCGATGTCGATTTGACGCTGGGGTGGAATCTTGATGAAGGTGCCCGCGCTGGCTTGGCGCTCGATGGGCACCACAGCCAAACCGTTCTTCGCGGCGCCACGGATGCGGCGGTACGAGCGCACAAGGCGATCGTCGATGCCCTTGGCCGTCTTGTCACTGTGCGTCTGGAGCAGCTCCTCCTCCGCTTGGGTCTCGGCAACAATCGCCTCCAGTTCCGCTTTCTTCGCGTCGAGGTCATTCTGGCGCTGGTTGAAACGCTCGCGGGTGCCATCGAGGCCTTCAGCCTTTTGCTCGGTCTGAGCTTGAGACTCGCGGATGCGCTTCTCACAAAGCTCAATCTCGAGGGTTTGATACTCAATCTCTTTGGCGAGCGACAAGAACTCGCGGTTGTTCCGCACGTTGTTCTGCTGCTCGGTGTACTTCTCGATCAGCGCTTGGCTGTCCTTGATCTGCATCTGGTAAGCCAAAATGCGTTGGTTTACCTGATCGTTGTCATCTTCCATGCGCTCGAGGCGCGCACGAAGTCCTTCCAACTCGTCCTCGAGGTCACCCACTTCCAACGGAAGTTCTCCGCGAACCACGCGAAGGCGGTCGATGCGGGAATCAATAATCTGGAGGTCATAGAGGGCTCGGAGTTTGTCCTCGGCAGTGCTTGTTTTCTTCTTGGCCATGCGGGTCGAAGTCAATCTTGGTTTCAGCGATAAGCAACAGGGTTCGTCTGGATTTCAGACAAACGGATTGCGAAATTAGGGAATTTCTCGTTGATTTTGTTGGCAATCAAGGTGCTGGTTTGCCATTCGCTTTCGAAATGGCCCACGTCCAAGATTTGGACTTGCCCCTCAGCTTGAAAATATTCGTGGTACTTGACGTCAGAAGTCACGTAAACATCTGCCTTGGCGCGCTTTGCATCAGAGATCAAAAATGCCCCAGACCCGCCACACACCGCAATGCGCTTCACCGCCCCTAGGACAGGCGCCGTGTGCTTGAGAGCTCCGCACCCCAGGACAGCCTTCACGTGATCTGCAAACCTCTCCCATGGCATGGCCTCAGGCAATTCCCCAATCATGCCAGAGCCCACGTCCATCCTTGTTTGTGTGAGGTTCACCCTGTCAAAGGCCACCTCCTCGTAGGGGTGGGCCACCAGCATGGCCTTTTGCACAGCGTGGGCCAGCGCGGAAGGCACGGCCATCTCAAGCTTGACTTCAGGCTCGCGGTGCAACTCCCCCAACTGACCGACATGTGGGTTGGCACCCTCCAAAGCCCGGAACGTTCCGACGCCAGATGCCTGAAAGCTGCATTCGTCGTAGTTGCCCAAATGGCCTGCACCCGCCTCAGCCATCGCTTTCCGAACGGCATCTGCATTCGCCTCGGGAACAAACACGGACCACTTTTCGAGGCCTTCCCCTTTGGGGCGAAGAATCCGCAACGACTCGGAGAGGCATCCCAGGGATTCAGCCAACTTCCGGTTCACGCCCGTGGACACGTTGTCCAGGTTGGTGTGGATGGCGTACAGGGCAATGCCGGATTGGATGGCCCTCATCACTGTACGCTCGACGTCGTTGCCGCCGTTCAGCCGTTTCAGTCCTCCAAAAATAACGGGGTGATGGCTCACAATCATTTGGCAACCTGTGCGCTCCGCTTCCTTCACCACCTCTTCTGTGCAGTCCAAACTGACCAGCACTTGCGTCACCTCCAAGTCTGCGTGACCCACCAAGAGCCCGACGTTGTCGTACGATTCTGCGAACTGTCGGGGCGCCCACGTTTCCAGCCAACCGGCGATGTCCCGTACCTTCAAGGCCTTGTCCATGCAGCCTAAGGTACACTTTCCAGCGCAGTTCCCCGGGGCCGTTTCGAACGCGTTCTCGTCGCGCCAAGCGCGCGAAGGACACGCATGGCTGGGCCTGTGGTTTCTCCCGCTGGCGGCGCTGCACGCGGCCGTGCTTTGGCTGAGGCACAAGGCCTACGATTGGGGCTTCCTGCGAAGCCAACGTGGGGCCCTGCCCACCTTGGTCGTGGGGAACCTTGAGCTGGGCGGCACCGGAAAAACACCGCACGCCATGGATTTGGCCAAGAGACTCGAGTCCAAACTCGGAACCGGTTCCGTCGCCATCCTCTCTCGTGGCCATGGGCGGGCAGCGACTCATTTCCAATGGGTGGGCCAGGAGAGCACATGGGATGACGTCGGGGACGAGCCCTGGATGATGACCCGCGCGCTTCGCACCATTCCGGTCGCAGTCGGGGCCAACCGCCTTGAAGCTCTGTGCGACATGGCCAAAACCCGGCCAGGGCTGAAGGCCGTGGTCCTTGACGACGGCATGCAACACCGCGCCCTCGTTCCCGATCGCCTCGTGTGCTTGCTGTCCCGACCTGACGCGTCATGGACGTCCGTCTTGCCTGCAGGGCCTTGGCGAGATTTGCCATCTCGCGTTTGCACTGCAGACCTCACCGTGGCCACCCACAATGCAGTTTCTCAGGCCCACACAAGGAGCCGAAGCCTTGCCCACATCCCCATGTGCATCCACCCTACGGATGCGGACAAGCCTCTGGAACAACCTGCCTTGCTGCTCACTGGCACAGCTCAACCTCGACGCGTCGTCCAATCGGCGCTCGACCAGGGCGTCTCGTTGGCGGCATGCGCGCACTACCCAGACCACCATCCGTTCCTGCTGCGAGACATCAAAGCTTGGAACGCGTACCGATTGGAACATGGCGTGCAAGACTTGGTGACCACCGCCAAGGACGCAGCCAGGCTCGACCCTTGGCTGCCTCAATTGGGATCGTGGCGCATTTGGGTCCTCCCCGTGGAGGTGCAATGGGAGAACGAAGACGCTGTGGACGCGTTCCTCAACTCCTGGGTCCACACCTTACCTTCGTGACATGACCCACGCTTTCTCTCGTTTCATCTTAGCGGCAACTTATTGGGCCGCAGCCAGCGCTTGGATTGGTTGCGATTCATCGTCCCTCTCAGGAACCTCAGGAACCATCACCGGAGAGATCCAAGGGGCCAAGCCCGGCAGTTCTGTGGTGCTTCGCAGCTTCAACAGAGGCAACTTGGTCAACGTCGCAGAGGCCACGTTGGATTCCTCAGGAAACTTCTCTTTGACGCCCGAGAAATCCCTCGCGTTGGGACACCACCAGCTGGTCGTCAACCGCACCAATCCCCTGGTGCTCATCACGGACAGCACGGAGCACGTTCACGTTCGAGCCTCCCTCACACCGCGCAGCAACTACCTCGTCGAGGCGGACATCGTCGGCTCACCCCAATCGGTGGAAGTGGCCAAGCTGTACGACGTCATCATGCCCATCACCGCGAGACTGAAAGATGCAGAGCGTCGAGGACGTTCTGTGGATGCAACCAAGCGCCAAGAAGCCAAGACCCTGGCAGCAGCCATGGCCGACAGCATTGATGCAGTAAGCTTGGCGTTTGCGGAATCCCACGCGGGCAGCCTGGCGGCTTTGAATGCCCTGGAAGGGTTGGATGCGAAACAACACAAGGAGTTGTTCAAGGCCACCCTTTCTGCGTTGGAAAGCCAGCACGCCAACAACTCGTTCTTCCGTCAGGTCAAGGGACAATACGACCGAGCCAACAAGGCTCGGAACATCGACATGACCCAAAAGCCCAAGCGCGGCACCAAAAACGGCAAATACGCGGCAGGTGACATGGCCCCAGACATCGTCATGAACGATCCTTCTGGGCAGGAACGCAAGTTGAGCGACCTCCGGGGCAAGGTGGTTCTCTTGGATTTTTGGGCCTCTTGGTGCGGTCCCTGCCGACGGGAAAACCCCAATGTGGTGCGCGCGTACGCGGAGTACAGGAACCTTGGGTTTGAGGTCTTCTCGGTCTCTTTGGACAGCAAAGCCGATCGCTGGGCCAGCGCCATCGAACAAGATCAACTCACTTGGCCCAACCACGTGAGCGATCTGAAAGGGTGGCGCAACGAGGCCGCACAGGAATATGGGATCAACAGCATCCCTCATACGATGCTGATCGACCGCGACGGTTCCATCTTGGCCACCCACCTGCGCGGCGGCGCCCTTGAATCCTCTCTCCGCGGCATCTTCGGTGAGTGATGCCACGCTGCGTCCACCTGGCCTCTGACCTGCACCTGGGCGCGCCCAACTCAGCCCAATCAAAGGAACGCGAGCGTGCTTTTGTGCGGTGGATGCGCAACGCCGCAGAAGGACGTGGGTTCGCCAGGGACAAACCAGCCACGGAACTCCACCTTGTCGGGGACATCTTTGACTTTTGGCATGAATACCACCATGTGGTGCCCAAAGGCGGTGCCCGCGTCATGGGCGCCATCGCTGAACTCACGGACGCCGGCCTCGCCGTTCATTACCATGTGGGCAACCACGACCTCTGGACCTACGGCTACCTCGAGGAAGAGTTGGGCGTGTCCATCCACCGGAAACCGGTCCTCCTGGATTGCGACGGGACCTTGTGCATGGTGGGGCACGGAGATGGCCTTGGGCCTGGCGACTCCAACTACAAAGTGTTGAAGAAAGTGTTCACCTCCCCCTGGGGCCAAACTCTCTTTCGGAATTTTCACCCGGACTGGGGTGTGAAGCTCGCACGCGGATGGTCCAAACGCAGCCGAGCTCGAGGCGAGCACCCGATGGGCAAGATGGAGGACGAGCATTTGGTCCAACACGCCATGGCTGTCTTGAAGAACGCCGACGCGCCGTCGCCCGACGTGTTCATCTTTGGTCACCGCCACCACCCCTTCCACGCGCCACTTGCAAACAGCTCTGCGGAATACCTCAACCTTGGGGACTGGCTGACCCACATGACCTCGGCCATCGTTCACGACGGGAAAGTCGAACTCCTGGATCACAAGAAGAACTCCATGGATTGAACCTTGGGCAACAAAAAGGGCTTCCCGATGGGAAGCCCTTTTTTCATGTTGCTGTGCAAGGGGTCAGCGACGCACCAGAAACTTGGCGGCACGGCTCTGTCCACCTTGCACCATGCGGACCACATAATGTCCAGGAGCAAGGTCGTTCACGTCCAGGGTCACTTGGCGCTCGCCCATCATGTTGAAGGTGTCCTGCAGCCAGCGACGACCCGACAAGTCGTAGATCTCGACTTCCACGCCGCCCTGAATGCCTGTCAGGGGAAGGTTCAAATCACCTCCCACCACGGGGTTGGGGTACACGTTCCAAGACTCCTGGAAGGCCACTGGCTCTTCCTCTTCTACATCAGCTGCGATGCCGCTGACGAAGATGCCTCGACCGTGCGTGCCTGCGTAAATGGCGCCGCCGTTGGTGACGTTGCTCCACGCGTGGGATTCATGGAACTGCTGCTTCAAATCGAAGACTGGCGCTGTGACCACATCGTGGCCTGTGGACATGCCCAGGTTGCTGTAGTTCCAGTCGTCCCCGCCATTGTCGGTCACAAACACTCCGAACTCGGTGCCCACCACGATGGTGGCACCTGAAGCGTCGCTTGCGTCAATCACTACATCGTAGCAGGGCATGCTGGACAAGGTCGCATCCCAGATGCTGTTCCAAGTCACGTCGTCCGACAAGGCATTGAACGATTCACGAACTTTGCCTGTGGAACCGCCGTAACCGCCCACGGTCACCACCACGTGGTTGGGGTCGTTGGGGTCGATGTTCAGTCCAGTGACTGCACCTCCAGCCTGGCTCAAAATGGTCTCCAGCTCGAGCGCACCGTTGTCGACGTCCTCTTGCGAGTAAACGTCGCGCAAGCCGGTCACACGCGTCACCTGACCGTTCCAGCCGGTGAAAAACATCACGTTGCCCGCCTCGTCGCCGGTCTCCACGAACTCAATGGCTTTGGTGCCATTCCACCCGGAAGGCGCGTCGGCGATGCGAATCCAAGACGGGGTGGTGTTGAAGTTCAACACGTCACGGGAGATCCACACACCCAAGTTTTGATTGTCGTAAGCACGCAACCCAATGCAGAACATGCTGGTGTAGGGATCCGTCACACGAATGCGCTCCGGCACATCGGTCAACACGTCTGATGGGTAGTGGTATGTCGTGTCGCACACTTGATACTCGTCGTAGACAGGAGTCACCACGTAGGTGGTGTCGTACAATCCAGTTGCCACTTCCACCACGGTTTCAATGGTCTCGTCGCCCACCTGGGTGTACAACGTGTCGGTCACCACGATTTCGTTGGTGAACATGATGCTGTCCACGCCAATGGAATCGGAAAACTGCTGGCAGTCGACCACCATTTCACCCTCCTGCGGGGCGAGCCAGAAGTAGTCAGGATCTTCCGTCAACGGCTCGTCCAAGATGCGCTCAGGGCGCACCAACTCTTCCCAAAAGTGCAAGGTGTCTTCCTCGGACATGGCATACTCGAAAGGAAGGTTTTGGCTTGCCGTCTCCAAAGTGAAGGTGCCACCCACGGAATCCTGTCCGAAGGTGTTCACCAAGATGACAGACTGCTGGCTGTGCACGTCGTCGAAGTTCTCGTAGAGCCGCGAGCAGGAATAGAACTGCCCAAGGTCGTTGGCCAAGCCGTCACCATCGGTATCCACAAAGTAGTCTGTGAAGCTGTCGTCCAAAATCGCACCGGCGTTGTTCACTTCTCCCGGTGCGTAGGTACCACGAACAAACCCCCCGTATTGCGAAGCTGCTGTCCAGGCGTAGTTGTACCCCAAAGCCTCCGTCACGTGGCTGATGGTGGCATCGAAGCCGTCACCGCCGTTGACCTCTACCGCCATTTGCTCACTCAAGAATGAACCGTCTGAAGGAATGAGCAAGCTGCCGTTGTCCTGGGTGCCACCGAGCACCTCCTGGCCAGCGCCATGGGCGATGCCGTAGAATTGGGTCACGTTGTAATTGCGGTTGCACGCAGTGTAAGATCCCCCGTTGTCGTCGCTGCGGTAGATGCCGCCGTCTGTGGCGATGTACATGGTGCCGTCCTCCAAGAAGCGCACTTCATGGATGTCGGCGTGAACGCCGTACGCGAATCCAGGTGCGTCAAATGGCGCGGCCGCGGGCTCCGCTTGCTGAAACGGTCCGGAACGCCACAACTCGATGCCACCCACAAACGCGAGGTTGGGGTCGGCCTTGCTGATGCCGAGTGCCAGGTCGTACTTGCCTTGGTTGCGGGGGAGCGGGGTCGCCGTGTCGATTTCTCCGGGCCACACGTTGGACCAGCTGCCGGATTGGCCTTCGTTGTCGCTGTGGAACAGCCCGTAGAAAAAGCCGCCTGACGTGGCATACACCGCAAATGCATTGTGGTTGCCGTCGGCGTCTGGGGTCAAGGCAATGTCCACACGTGCTCGGCCCACGCCGCTTTGGGGTGGGTTGCCATTTTGGCCGTTGCCCTGCGAAATCAATTCGAGGTTGGCGAAATCGCCATCGATGGAGCGGTACACACGACCGTTTACACCGGCCACAAGGCAGTAGGATCCGTCGGGGGCAATGGCCACATCGGACGCCGCGCTGGGGGCGTTGGTGCCGCCCTGCACTTCTTCAAGATCTCCGTTGGTGATGGAACCGTAGCCGCTGGCAGAAGCGAACCACACGCGGTCGTTGTTGTTGGGGTCGGCAATCAGGGCGTCGGTGGCGCTGAAGCTGCTCGATCCTGACACTTGCTCCCAAGATGCCCCTGCGTCGGTGGAGCGCCAAATGCCTTCGCCACGGAATCCTGAGTCACCCTCACCCGAGGCACCCTCCCATGCGGTGCCTGTGCCCACGTAGAGATCTCCGTTTCCAGCCAAGGCGATGGACCCCACCATCAAGGTTGGGAAAGTCGTGATTTGGGTCCAGTTGTCGCCGCGATTCATGGATTTCCACAACCCTCCTGACACAGATCCGGCGTAAAGCCCGTTGCTTCCGAAGGGTTCGATGGCGCGTGTGCGACCTCCGATGTTGTCCGGCCCGAGTTCGTGCCACGACAGGCTGGAAGCTTTCGCCGCCAAATCACGCTTGGCTTTTTTCTCCACTTTTTGGCGGAGTTCTGCAAGACCCACGTAATCCACAACGCCGTTCTCGTCGCCGAGCAGGGCTTGCCGGATTTCAAGGGCACCGTTGGGTTCTGTGGGTTTCTCTTCGAGACGTGGGCTGTACGCTTCAGACTCTTGGTTGGACAGGGTGAGCCATCCCATCACGGACAGGCCGAGGATGGCGGTTCCAGCAGCAATGCTGCGCAAGGTTGAATTCATCATGGATTCGGTCTAGATTCAGGCAAAAAGACGCCCGGAAGTTACAAAAGAAGAACCTCCCGGATTCTCCAAAAGTCGCGTCGTGTGGAAGGAGTGAACGGCTCAAGGGCGAGAGTCCCACATCCTTGAGCATGGGATGCAGTTCAGACCACGTGCTTTTCCGCGTGGTAGGAGGAGCGAACGAGCGGTCCGCTCTCCACATGTCGAAAGCCCTTTTCCTTGCCGATGGCTTCCAGTTCCGCGAACACGTCCGGGTGGATGAACTCCACCACCGGAAGGTGCTTCGGTGTCGGCTGCAAGTATTGTCCCAAGGTGATGACCTGACACCCCACGCTGCGCAAGTCGTCCATGGTTTCCACCACCTCGTCGAAGGTCTCGCCCAAGCCAAGCATCACACCGCTTTTGGTTCGGAGGCCCGCGTCGGACAGACGCTTGATCACCTCAAGGCTTCGGTCGTATTTGGCTTGAATGCGCACAGACTTGGTCAGGCGGCGCACCGTTTCCAAGTTGTGCGACACCACCTCCGGCGCCACTTGAATGATGTGCTGAAGGTTGGCCCACTGGCCTGCGAAGTCTGGAATGAGTGTTTCCAGGGTCGTCCCTGGACTCTGATGGCGAATGGCGCGCACCGTTTGGGCCCAAATTTCCGCGCCGCCGTCGGCCAAATCGTCGCGATCCACCGATGTGATGACGGCGTGTTTGACCCCCATGAGTTTGACCGAGTTCGCCACGCGACCTGGCTCAAACACATCAACCTCCTCAGGCTTGCCGGTGACAACGTTGCAAAAGCCGCAACTCCGGGTGCAGATGTTGCCCAAGATCATGAACGTCGCCGTGCCCTCGCCCCAGCATTCTCCCATGTTGGGACAATGGCCACTCTCGCAGATTGTGTGCAATTTGTGTTCCGACACGATGTTGCGCACCTCTCGGTACGCTTCCCCGGTGGGCAGTTTGACCCGGAGCCACTTCGGCTTGGGCACGCGCTGTTTGGGGGCGTCGTTGGAAGAACCTTCTTGTCCAGAGTTTCTGGGTGAACCTGCGGTCATGGTGCAAAGGTCGGAAAGGAATGCTCAGCTTCGTGCGTCGCCCAGTCCCTTGGCAGACCATTGTGCACCCCATCCGTAACGCAACAGGAACGTGAACTGCACCCGACGGGGATCCACGAATGCTGCCGCCATGATTTCCACCGGGCTCCAGTACACGTCTGCCTGCACCCCCACATCCAAGATCCGTGTGGACGTGCGTGTCTCGCTGAATTCGAAGCTGACCGTTTGGCCCAGCGACACGCCAGGATTCCAAGACAAGATCTCCAACCCATTGACCCAAGGGGCGCGTCCATAAATCCGGTCCGAGAAATGCTCGTCAGGCGCGTAGCGTTCTACTTGAAGGGAGGTGTAAGGGATTTCAGGGTACCCAATTTCCAAAAACACCGGTTTCGCAATGCCCAAGACAGCACCCAGGCTGCGGGTGTGTGAAACGGTGACCCCTCCACGACGGTATTTCTCCGCGACGATGGACTCCTTGTACCTCTGCAGGCGCAACGCGTGGAAGGCGTTGACCTTGCCAAACACGTA
>DKNS01000004.1:15043-27555 GCA_002469765.1 Flavobacteriales bacterium UBA7382
ACAGGATTCCTGGTTTTCTCTTCTTTCAAATGGCGAACGAACACCAGCTCACCTTGCCAACCGCGAACAGAGAAAGCCCCGTCGAATGTCCCCCGCTGGAAACCCACACCGGCCCCCTGGCTGTGCAGGATCACGTGAAATCGGCCGGCGTCGGTGAGCACCACATCGGCCCCCTCCCCAAACACGACGTCGTACCCTGTGGTTTGGGCTTCAACCTGAACTGCACCAAGCGCGAGGGCCACCGTGAGCCACGGCCACAACCACAATCCCATCGCCCGTCGGTCCACCTCAGATGTTGTGTTGCACATGCACATCGCTCACGAAGTTAGGTGCATCTTGCAATCATGTCGAATCAAGACTCCCCCACTTGGAATTACAAGGTGTCTTACGTGGACCCTTTGCGCACTGAAAACACGCACCTGAAATCAGGTCAAATGCTCCTGACTGATGCCCCCACGGACAACCACGGCCTGGGCGAAGCGTTTTCCCCCACCGATTTGCTGAGCACATCCCTTGCAGCTTGCGTCATGACCATCATGGGGATCCACGTCCAAAGCAGGGACTACGACTTGCTCGGCATCGAGGCCCAGGTCCAAAAATCGATGGCGGCCAACCCCCGTCGGGTCGCCGCCATCGCGATGGAAATGGACGTCCGCTTGTCTGAACAAGCGACCGACCAAGATTTGAAGGTGCTCGAGCGTGTGGCCCGGGCGTGTCCTGTTGCGCAGAGCTTGCACCCCGACGTCAAGCAGGAACTGACTTTTCGATTCGTCCGAGCTTAGCGGACGTCGGCCGTCGGTGCTTCAGCGTAAGCTGCACAAGAGGTGTACAACGTGCCGCAAGAACTGAGTGCTGCGGCAGTCAAAAGCACAATGGCTGCGATGCGAAGGGTGCGTTGCATGGGGATTGCGTTTGAGTGGGTTTGAAGAATTCTTGCCCCTTTACGCCTGCACATTCCAAAAGGTTACACCTCAGCTCCAATTACCTTCGTACCACATGAATCATGGCCGCACATCTCGACTTCTGTGGACCCTCTTGTGGGGAGCGCTTTGCCTGGGTTGCGCCTCAACCAGCCTCCAAACCCCGAGCACCCGACGCCCCTACGACCGAAAGGCCTCCGTACTGCATCCTGAATTGGTCCTGCATCGGAACATGACGTCGTCCAGCGTGGACCTTTACCTCTCGGTGAACCGCGCCGAGCTCTTGTACAGCCGGGCGAGCGCGTCGTCCCCATTCGTGGCCCAACTTCAGATCGACCTCCTCGACACGTCCTGGACAGTGGTCGACACCGCCTGGGACCAAACCCCTTCCCTGCTGCGCATGCGTCAAACTTGGCAGGGGCGCGTCGTGCCAGCTTGGGCCGAATGCGAAGTGATGGACCTTCAACGCAACACCTCGTGGTCCACCCGACGGTTCCTCGGACCCTCTGACGGGATTGGGGCCAGGGATGTGCTGGCGTGGAGCCAACATGACAAATGGGCCGTTCGTCCTGACCAAGCCACGGTCAACGACACCTTGCGGCTCATGCTGCCCGCCGAGTTGACACAACGCAGTGAAGGCGAAGCCGCGTGGCTGCTCTACCACGTGACCCCGCCCAAGTCGCTCCCGCCCCCACCTTACAGTGGCACACGGGTGCGCTGGGACACCCTCACTCCCGTGAACGTCGGGCAGGTGGTGGCGGACAGCATGCTTGTGGTGCAGGTGGCGGAGGGGTTGACGCTGTTTGAACTGGCGTCCAACGAATTGGCAATTCACGTGCACGGACGTCAAGCCCGATTCCCCGAATTGGGCCCCGCCCCGTCGCTGATTGCGCCAGTCAGGTACATCGCCACAAGGGCAGAACACAACAAGTTGAAGCAAGCCAACCATCCAAAGCTTGCCCTCGACGAGTTTTGGCTGGCCTGCGGCCGCACGCCCAACAAAGCTCGAACCCTGCTGCAGACCTACTACGACCGGGTGGAAGAGGCCAACCACGCCTTTTCAGGGCTGGTCGACGGATGGAAAACCGACCGCGGCATGGTGCACGTGGTGTTCGGGATTCCACAACGAATCCGACGCGACGCCTGGAACGAGTACTGGGTGTACGGCGAAGAAGGCACCACCAACGCCCTCACCTTCCACTTCCGACGCAAAACAACCCCGTACGACGACAACCACTTTGTGCTGCAGCGCAGCATCCAATTCCGCTCAGCGTGGGATCGTGCGGTGAGTGCGTGGCGCAACGGACGGGTTCGTGCGAATTGATCGCCAACCGACCTGAGCGCAACCTACCTTTGGGCCATGCACCACCGACGCCCCTCTGAACGCACTTTCTTGTTTGGCATTCATCCCGTCTTGGAAGCGCTCCAAGAAGCCAAACCCATGCAACGTGTCTTGTTTCTCAAGGGGAAACAAACCGACGAGATGTCGGAGATCTTGAGCCGATGCCGCGCCTTGGGTGTTCCGGCGCAAGCGGTGCCCAAAGAGCGGCTAGACCGCATAACAATGAAAAACCACCAAGGCGTGGTGGCTTTCATTTCTCCAATTGAGTTTCAGCCGTTGGACGAAGTGGTGCTCGGCGCCTTTGAAGCAGGCCAAACACCTCTGCTCGTCGCCCTTGACGGGGTGACCGACGTCCGGAATTTGGGCGCCATTGCCCGGACCGCAGAATGCTTTGGAGCCACCGCACTGGTCGTGCCAGCTACTGGGTCTGCCCCGGTGAACGAAGATGCCGTCAAGTCTTCTGCCGGCGCGTTGCTGCGCTTGCCCATGTGCCGAGTGAAGCGCATGGACCAGGCCATGGAATGGATGACCCAGATGGGGCTATCCCCTGTCGCCGTGAGCGAAAAAGGGGACGTTCAAGCCCACGAATTGGCGGGAGACGCACCGACCTGCCTGGTGCTCGGAGATGAGCATTTCGGCATTTCTGCAGAGGTGATGAAGCATTGCACCACCACCGTGCACATCCCCATGAAGGGGAAAACATCGAGCCTCAACGTTGGGGTTGCGGCGGGGATTGTTCTCCACGCTTTGGGGCTGAAAAGCCCCGACGCGTAAGCCCCATCGGGGCACTCGGGGGCGGTACTTTTCATCCAACGTCTCGTTCCTTTTCATTCCTCGAGTTCACACGCCCCGATGCGCCCCACGTTTGGACCCATTCTTGCCTTGATCATCACATGGCTGAACCCCGCGATTTCCGCGTCGGGCCAACTCAGTTGCACGTCGTGCAACCCGCAATTTCTTCAGGGGGAGCCGAGCAGCCTCGACACTTCCTGCACCGCCGGAAACGCGATGGACCTGTTGCCAGATTTCCTTGAATACACCTCGGATTGTCCAGACGGATATGGCACGGCAGTGGCCAAATTCCCCTTGGGCAACGAACGCGTATGCAACGGCAACCGTCCTGAAGACTTGCCCTATTACCTGGGGACCGTCCACTTGCACAACTTCGAGTCCACGGGCCTGGCCAACAGCGACGCCTTCAGCATCGACGGGGCAGGCGGCACGTGGACCAGGTACTCGGAGGACATCGCCACCTTCGAGGGACGCATCATCAACAGCCTGAACACCAACCTTCAATTCCGGGTGGAACTCGTGCTGGAACTGTCCACCTCGGGCGCGTCGTGGATGTCCCAGAACGGAAACATCAACTTGGCAGGATCCGACACCACCGAAGCGGAGAACTGGGGGATTTGGCAAGTCAAGCCCCTGCTGTCCAAAATGGTTGGGCTCAGTGGCTTGGAAAATCACTTCCTCTTCGTCCAGAATTCCAGCGTTGACGTCAGTCATCCGTTCCAAATCGGCACCAACGCCCATGGCTACCCCACGGACACCGAAGGGGTGGCCGGAAACTTTGGATGGTCGACTTGCATTGGCTCCATCGTCTACGGCGGGTTCGGTGAGGTGTCCGTGGAGTTTGACACATGCGCTCAAAACGAGAGCACATGTGCCTCCGACCTCGATGCGTTAGGCCAGTATTTGGTGGGGAACAACGAGGGTTACGTGGAGGCCATGCGAACCGTTAACCTCACAGACAACACCCCACCCACCTTCATCGTGGTGCCCAACGACCTTGAATTGGAGTGCCCCGCAGATCCTCTCAACGATGCGCTCTCCGCCTCACCAACGGCGGTCGACGACTGTTCTGGATGGGTGCTGGACAGCACGGTGAACGTGGTGCCAGGCACTTGCACTCAAGAATTCCGCGTGTTGACCACCTACCTGGCCCGAGACGCCTGTGGCCACACTTCAGAGCACCTGCATACCGTGGAAATCGTCGACCGCACCGCACCAACGTTGACAGCACCGGAATCCGTCGTGTTCGAATGCGACGAGCCTTTGGTTTACGACAACGCCACTGCGTTTGATGACTGCGAAGGAGAAGTGGCCGTGGTGGAACTGGCCGCCCAAATCACCGAAGGCGACTGCCCCTCCAACTACAGCGTGCTGCGGACGTTCGTCGCGACGGACGGATGCGGAAACGACACAACTGCCTTGCAAACGGTCGAGGTCCGTGACCTCGTGCCACCCACCTTCACCTTGCCAGATGACGTGTTCCTCGATTGTGGGGAGCCTGAGAATTACCCCGACATCGCCGTGGCGGACAATTGCACTCCGACTTCCGACTTGCCCCTTGACATCGCCAATTTCTTGGTGGACTCGGAGTGCGAAGGATCGAGGGTGCTTCAACGTCATGCCCAAGCTACAGACGCATGTGGAAACATGGGTCAAGCGTTTCACCTGGTCACCATCACAGACACCACGCCGCCCTTGTTTGTGTTGATGCCAGACGACACGACCTTGGCCTGTCACAGTGATACGCCTCTGCCTTGGCCCACCGTCGAGGACGACTGCTCCACCTGGGAAGTGGTGGTTGTCGCCGACACCACATGGCTGGACTGCCCTCAAAACATCGACATCGTCCGGACGTTTGTGGCCACAGACGCCTGTGGCAACGTGGCCCAAGCCTCCCACACCGTGTCTTTCCGTGACACCACTCCCCCACAGCTGAGCCTCCCGGAGGACGACGTTCAGGTCGCCTGCGACGCCGACTGGGTGTTCGACGGGACTGGGTTGGCCCAGGACCTTTGCTCTCACGTGGTTTGGGACGTGCAAACGCAATTGACGGTGCCCGGCGATGGCAGCGTGTTCTCCCTCTTGGTCACGGCCAACGCCTCCGATGAATGCGGCAACTCCACAGCGGGACAATTTGTGGTGAACAATGTGGACAGCGAAGCCCCGCAGTTCATCTTCACGCCTGAGGACATGAGTCTCCCTTGCGAGGAACTCATTCCGACTTCATTCGCAGAGGCCACAGACGCGTGCTCCCCGGTGTTTTACGCTTCCAGCGACACCACAGTGGCCCACCCCTCTGTTGGGGTCTACCTCGTGATTCGAAGATTCGAAGCGTCTGACGTTTACGGGAATGTCAGCGACACCCTGCAGACCTTCACAGTCTTGGATGACGTCCCGCCAGTCTTCACGTTTGTCCCCCCCGGAGACACGCTCTTCTGCAACGATCTGCCCCCGATGATTCAGGCCGAGGCCATGGACAATTGCGGGGGGGTGACCATGGTCGTCACGGAAGAAATCACCGTGGAGGACGCCCTCGGCAACCAAACCCTCGTTCGTCGATTTGAAGCGTTCGATGTGGCAGGGAATTCCACCGTCGCCACGCAAGTCGTGCAACTTGAGAATTACGTGGCCCCAGCCTTCGGGGAAGTGCCAAGCGACCTGGAGTTGGCATGCGACCAACCGTGGCAAGACGACATGCCAGATGTCATCCCCGGCTGTGGCCCTTGGGAACTCTTGGTGACGGAGGACACCCTCGAAGGTCCATGTGGCGCACTTCTTGAACTGGTACGAACATTCAGCCTGACCGACGACACGGGATTGGTGGACCAGGTCGTCCAGATCCAGACCCAAGTGGACAACACCCCGCCTTTGATCAATGCCGTGGCGTTTTGGCCTTTGGATTGTGGAGGCAGCTTGGACGGCCTGCCGCAGCCTGTGGTGTTGGATGGATGCAACGGGGAGGCCACCTTGGGATGGAGCGACCAAGTCTCGGTGCAAGGCTGCGTCGCACCGGCCTCTGAAATCATCCGCACCTACACCGCCACCGACGCCTGCGGAAACCAAAGTACGGCCATCACGGCGGCAGTGTTCTTGGATCTCATCCCCCCGTTGTGGACCGCACTTCCCCCAGACACCACGCTGGATTGCGGGGCAACATTGGACGTCATGTTGCCGACCGCCTCGGACAATTGCTCTGCCGTGGAGGTGACTTGGTTTGCAGACACCTTGGGCCTGCCCTCCACCGGCGAGTACACCGTATTGAATACGTTCATGGCCTCAGATGCTTGTGGCAACACCGTGAGCCACACCCAGATGGCGACCCATGTGGACCAAACCCCACCCACCTGGACCCTTGTCCCCACAGATATGATCGTCCAATGCGGCGACTCCATCCTCATGGATTTGCCCCAAGCCACAGACAATTGCAGCGAAAGTGTGGACGTGGAGTGGCTCTCCGACGACTGGCTTCCCGGGGAATGCGGCAACACCGGCACGTGGGCCAGAACGTTCCAAGCCACCGATGATGCAGGCAACGACACCCTCTTTGTGCAGCACATCGCCGTGGTCGACACCGTGGCACCTTCGTTCAGTGTGACCTCGTTGGAGGGCACCTTGTCCTGCGTGGCACCGTGGCCTGAAAATGGGCCCATAGCAGACGACACATGCGGTGACGTGTCCTACACGTCAACGATGGACTCTTTGGCCATGGACGGCCAATGGACGTTGCAAATCACCCATGTCGCCACAGACGAATGCCTGAACGCCACTTCCTTGGTCGAGACACTGACCGTGATCGACACCACACCACCCGTCTTCACGTTTGTCTCCCAAGACCTTGTGTTGTCATGCACCGACGACCTGCCCGCCTCCAATGCCGTGGCTGAAGACGCATGTGGATCCGCAAGTTGGACGAATTACGAATCCTGGAGCCAAGGGGAATGTCCGGGCTCGGGGGTGTGGACCCGAACGTACGTCGCCACCGACGAGGCTGGCAACCAGACCGAGGCCATCCAGTTGTTGACGGTTCTCGACACGGTCGCTCCCTCCTTCACGGTGGTTCCGGAATTCTCCACGCAGGAGTGCGGCCAACCTTTGGTGTTGACCCCTGCCCAAGCAGAGGACGCTTGTTCTGACGTCTCCCTCACTTGGTCGTTGGATTCCGTCCCAAACCCAGGTGGACTTGCGGAGGAAGTGCACGTCGTGTGGTCGGCAATGGACGCCTGTGGGAACACCGTTGAAGCCACACAAACATTGTCGTTGGTCGACACGACGCCTCCCTCCTGGATTCATGTGCCTGCCGACACAAGCCTGGCCATGGGAGATCCCCTGCCATGGGCCCATTGGCTGGCCCAGGTGAACGCCGAGGACCTTTGTTCAGACAGCCAAGACTTGACGGTCGACTTCACGTGGGACACCTTGGTAAGCGGTGAGGCCTGCACAGACACTTTGCAAGTGGTCTGGACGGTCACCGACGCCGCAGGCCTCTCTGAAAGTGCGATGCAACAAGTGTTGTTGACGGATGTGCAAGCGCCCCAGGTCTTCGGTTGGCCCGAGGATGTGGAGTCGCCTTGCGACGTGACGTTCTCAGACAGCCTGCCAATGGCCAGCGACGCGAACAACTACACCTGGACGGAAGAATTGGACACCCTGAGTGGGCCTTGTCCTGCAGAATTCATTTTGCGGCGCACCCTTCAGGCCAGCGACATGTGCGGCAACGAAACCGCCCCATGGATCCAGTTCGTCTTTCATGTCGACACGGTGGGTCCGCAAATCTTGACCCCTCTGGAAGACCTTCTTGTCAGCGACCCCAACGACGTGCCGCCCTGCTCGTTCGATGCCTTGGTTTGGGAAGATGCCTGCAGCGAGACCACACTGGCCTGCTCCACCGATACGGTGGACACCTACTGTCCCGGATCGTTCCTGTTGCACAGGACGTACACCGTGGAAGACGCATGCAACAACGCCACCACCATGGTCCAATCCATCTTGGTGGAAGACGTGGAAGCCCCCACCGTGATGTCTCCTTTGGAAGACATCACCGCGGCCTGCGACGAAGTGGTGATGCCGTGGGCGGTGGACGAGCTCGAGGCCGCAGACAACGCCACGTCGGAGGACGACCTGAATCTCGAGTTCCTTGGAGAGGATGAAGAGGGCGACAACTGCATGTGGACCAAAACCTTCCGTTACCGCCTGACCGACTTGTGTGGCAACCAGTCAGACACCAGCTACGTGGTAACCTGGGCAGACATCGCACCACCGGAGTGGGGCTCAGCACCCGAGTCGTTGGAAGTTCACTGTCCGGTCGAGGTGCCCAACTGTGAGGACACCGACATTGACGCCACCGACGCGTGCAACACATGGACTTGGGACTGCAATGATGCGTTTGAAGGAGGGGGTTGCAACGGCCCAAACTGCGTGCTGATTCGCTCCATCACCTTGACGGACGCCTGCGGGAATGCGACCACTTCAGACCAAACCATCGTCATCAGTGAACCGCCCACTGCCCCGGACCTGCCCACTGGGTTCTCCCCCAACAACGACAACTTCAACGACTTCTACCTCATCAGAAACGTGGGCCCCAACTTGGGCAACCTGCCTTGCGCTTGGGTGGAGAACACCTCCCTGAATGTGTTTGACCGCTGGGGAAGTTTGGTATTCACATCCAAGGATGTGACCATTCCTTGGGACGGCACCAACCTGCAAGGCC
The DNA here is from genome assembly GCA_002469765.1 of Flavobacteriales bacterium UBA7382. Lineage (GTDB taxonomy): Bacteria > Bacteroidota > Bacteroidia > Flavobacteriales_D > Sanyastnellaceae > UBA11663. The sequence continues at coordinate 23,805 of DKNS01000004.1, forward strand.
AAATGCTCTCCACTGGCACCTACTTCGTGGTGTTTGACGCCAACGGAACCACATACAACGCTGCAGTCGAACTCCGCCGATGAAAGCCTTCCCACATCTTCAAACCGCCTGCCTGGCCATGCTGGCAAGTCTGCTCTGCCCTTCACGAATGCAAGCGCAACAAGACGTGCTCACCGGACAATACCTGTTCAACACAATGCTCGTCAACCCCGCTGCTGCTGGGTCAGAGGGGCACTGGCAAACGATTGCCATGAGGCGTATCCAATGGGCCGCGTTTGAAGGCGCACCCAACACCAGCATCCTGTCTGGCCATGGGCTTGTCAGCGAACCTTCCCTCGGTGTGGGAGCCACTGTGGCCGTCGACGCCATTGGCATCAACTCCACCTTTGAATTCGCCACCCAGGGGGCTTACCACTTGAAAGTGGGGTCCGACACCAAGATGAGCTTTGGGCTTCGCGGCGGGCTGATGCAATACCGCTCACAGCTTGCCCTCACAGATGTGATTGATCCAGCCGACCCTTTGTACCAGGGAACCCAATTGAGCGCTTGGATTCCACGATTTGGATTCGGCTTGATGGTTCAGCAACCGAAATGGGACGCCGGGGTGTCGACCCCAACGCTGTTCGTCCGGGACAACGCGTTGGACGAAACCATCACCTCGTTTTACCGAAACCACCTGTACGCACATGCCGGATACCACGCAGACTTGGCGCCTTGGTTGACCCTCCACCCTTCTGTGTTGTTCAGATCCACCTCAGACGTGCCGTCCATTTTGGATGTGAACCTCTTGGCCGAAATCCCCGGAATCGTCACCGTCGGAGCGGGATGGCGTGTGGCCAACAGCGTGACTGCCATCACCCAATTCCATATCAATGAAGAGCTCCGCATTGGGTATACAGCCGAATTCGCCTCCACCGACATCCAACGTGTGGCAGGGGGAACCCACGAGCTCGTCATGCTGTGGGACTTCGGCAAGACTTCCGCCTCCAACCCCTCCAATTTCGGCGCCATCCGTGCCGGTTTGAACGGCATTGAGCAACGCTAAAGACTTGGCCTTAACGCAAACAAGGCGGACTGCATGGTCCGCCTTGTCCGTCTTTGGTTGACGTTGAATCAACGAAATGCCACGCCTAGATACTGGGCGTTGGGACCCAATTCCTCCTCGATGCGGAGCAATTGGTTGTACTTGGCAATGCGGTCCGAACGACTTGCAGAGCCCGTCTTGATTTGACCCGTGTTCAACGCCACAGCCAAATCGGCAATGGTGGTGTCCTCGGTCTCTCCGCTTCGGTGGCTCATCACAGACGTGTAGCCCGCACGATGGGCCATGTTCACGGCGTCCATGGTCTCAGACAGGGTGCCGATTTGATTCACCTTGACCAAGATGGAGTTGCCGATGCCCTCGTCAATGCCCCGAGACAAACGGCGAACGTTGGTGACGAACAGATCGTCGCCAACCAATTGCACACGGTCGCCCACCGCATCGGTGAGTTGCTTCCAGGCCGACCAATCGTCTTCGTCCAATCCATCTTCGATGGATACGATGGGGTACTTGTCGCACCAGCCTTTCCAGAAATCCACCATTTCAGCTCCGGTGCGCTGGTCGCCTGTGCTTTCGAACTTGTAGAGGCCGCTCTCCTTGTCGTAAAACTCAGATGCTGCGGCGTCCATGGCCAACAACACATCCTCGCCTGGGCGGTAGCCAGATTTCTCGATGGCCTTGAGAACCACTTCCACCGCCTCTTCATTGCTGCCCAAGTTGGGCGCAAAACCTCCTTCATCTCCTACGTTGGTGCTGTGGCCCTGGGCCTTCAACACGCTTTTGAGGTTGTGGAAGATCTCCGTGCCCATGCGCAAGCCGTCGGTGAACGTCTCGGCACCCACAGGCATGACCATGAATTCTTGGATGTCAATCTTGTTGTCGGCGTGTGAGCCTCCATTCAAGATGTTCATCATGGGAACTGGCAGCGTGCGGGCACCCACCCCTCCGACATAGCGGTACAGGGGCAATCCGAGGCAATCGGCTGCAGCACGCGCGGCAGCCAAGCTCACGCCCAAGATGGCATTCGCCCCCAAATTTCCCTTGTTCTCTGTGCCATCGAGCTCGAGCATGGTCTCGTCGATGAGACGCTGGTCTGTCACGTCCATGCCCACGAGCGCTTCTTGCAACTCATTGTTCACGTGGGACACAGCACGTTCCACCCCTTTGCCCATCCAAGCGTCTCCGCCATCGCGCAATTCAACGGCTTCGTGAACGCCCGTGGAAGCACCAGATGGCACTGCAGCACGACCAAAAGAACCGTCTCCGGTGCCCACTTCAACTTCCAGAGTGGGGTTTCCACGCGAGTCCAAAATTTGGCGGGCGTGGACAAAATCGATGTAACTCATCAAATGAATCTTGTGGGGATCACTCCCCGTGAAGGCCGTTGTTCATTGCAGAACGGCGGATTTTTCTTGTGCGATGTTGGCGACGAAGTCGTCAAACAAGTAGCGGCTGTCGTGGGGCCCTGCAGAGGCTTCAGGGTGGTATTGCACACTGAACACAGGACGTCCCACCAGGCGGATGCCAGCCACGGTGTTGTCGTTCAAATGGACGTGGGTTTCCTCCACATCCGCATTGGATTCGAGGCTCTCACGACTGATCACAAACCCGTGGTTCTGTGACGTGATTTCGCAAGTTCCCGCAATCAAGTTCTTGACAGGATGATTCACTCCTCGGTGGCCGTTGAACATCTTCTCTGTGCTCACCCCTTGGCTCAACGCCAAGACCTGATGCCCTAGGCAAATGCCAAACACGGGCAACCCACTTTCCACCAATCTGGCCACCTCGGCCACCACACCTGGCATCGCTGCCGGATCGCCAGGGCCGTTGCTGAGCATGATTCCCTCTGGGTTCCAACCCAACAGATCCCCTGCTGGGCTGTTCCACGGGAACACTTTGACGTGGCAACCGCGGTCCACCAGGCAGCGCACGATGCTCTCCTTGACTCCCAGGTCCAACAACGCCACGCGATGTGCATTGCCGGCGCCCGCCTCGCGGACTTCACTTACACTCACCTCACTGGACAATTCCATGCCTTTCATGGAAGGCACTTCTGAAAGCCTGGCCTTGAGTTCTTCCACCCCCCTGCCGTCGCTGGACACCACGGCATTCATGGCCCCGTTTTCACGAATGTGCGTGACGAGAGCCCTCGTGTCGACATCACGAATGCCGACCACACCCTGACTCTCAAGGTCATCCTGCAAAGTGCCACTTCCGCCTGGACGGCTGGCCACAGAGGAAAAATTGCGCACCACCACCCCTGCAACGCGAGGCCCAGAAGACTCAGTCTCTCCTTCATGCACACCGTAGTTGCCAATGTGCGCTGAGGCCATCACCACAATCTGCTTGTGGTAGCTCGGGTCCGTGAAGATCTCTTGATAACCGTACATCCCGGTGTTGAATGCAATTTCACCGAAACTGGTCCCGCGGCTTCCGGCTGCTTTGCCTTGGAACACAGTCCCATCGGCCAAGACCAACACCGCAACATCTGAAGGCAAGGGGTTGTCAATCATGCCGCGAAGATAAAGATTCGAATCAGCCACTCATCCACAGAAAACCACCAACTTCCAACAAAAAAGGGAGACCAGCTGGTCTCCCTTTTTTCATTCTGAACGAAGACCTCAGTCCTCCTTTTTGTCTTCTCCTCCATCTTCCGCAGCAGGAGCTTCGTCGGCAGCAGGAGCTTCGTCGGCAGCAGGAGCCTCGTCG
>DKNS01000150.1 GCA_002469765.1 Flavobacteriales bacterium UBA7382
AGGTCGCCCGCCAATTCGTGCACAACGCGGCCCACATGCACGGCCGGATTTTGGTGCTGGACAGAGATTGCGCCAAAGAGAGCACGGGACATGGCTCCCCAATGCCTTTGCTCGTTCACGGCGGACCTGGCCGAGCTGGAGGGGGCGAAGAGATGGGGGGCTTGCGTGGAATCAAACATTACATGCAGCGCACGGCCATCCAAGGTCACCCCACCATGCTCACGGCGCTGACTGGACAATACCAACCTGGTGGCGCTCAGCATGAAAGTGAGCCCCATGTCTTCCGGAAGCATTTTGAAGAGTTGAATGTCGGAGACACCGTCACCACAGCTCGACACACCGTGACGGAAGCAGACATCGTGAATTTTGCCAACGTATCGGGGGATCATTTCTATGCCCACGTGGACGAAACGAGCTTGGACGGGACGATGTTTGAAGGTCGGGTGGCCCACGGCTATTACATCTTGAGCAAAGCAGCCGGCTTGTTCGTGGAACCACGCAAGGGACCCGTGCTTTTGAATTACGGCATTGACGATTGTCGCTTCACCAAGCCGGTCTACCCCGGCACGACGATAGGCGTCAAACTGACGGTGGTCGAGAAAATCGCCCAAGAACGTCGCGAGCCCGAGGATGTCGCCAAAGGCATTGTCCGCTATCGTGTGGAGGTGGAGGACCAAGAAGGCGAAACCGTGGCCGTGGCGACCATTCTAACCATGGTCAAAAAGCGGGACCAAGGCCCCGACGCGCTTTGAATTCAACGCCGTTGACAAGGCTCATCCCCAAGCGGTGGGCCACATGGCTGTTGCTTCTGCCCTTGACAGGGTTCGCACAAGCCGACCTCGACTCGCTCGACGTTTGGCTTCGGCGGATGCATCCCGAGCCTTTCATGCGATGCGAGTCCTCGTTGTGGGAATCCAAATTGGAGGCGCTCAGCATGGAGTGGGAGGACATGTCCCACATGGAGCACGCGAGGGCAGTCAACACATTGCTTCAATCCCTTCAAGACAGCCACGCTGCTGTGTCTGCATGGGACTGGATTTGGGCTGTCGAAAAAAGGCATGGAAGTGTCCCCATCCGATGGGCACTTGAAGGTGACGGACTCTGGGTGGCCAGTTCCGCTGTGGACGGATTGGCCGCGGGCGTTCGGGTGCTCGCTTTGAATGGCATCGCAGCCAGCGATTGCGTTTCCATTGCAAGGGACTTGGGCAACGTCGAAGGCAGAAGCCCTGTGGGCCAGGACAGAACGGGAGTCCACAATTTGACCGCCTGGATCATGGGACAAACCGCTTCCGACACCCTTCACGTGCTATGGCTGGACCGAGAATCGGGGACAACCAAGAACTTGGCCATTCCCGGAGTGCGGCTACTCAAGGCTGCGCGGGCTTGGAAACCCATTTCCCAAAAAGGGCAAACGGTGCAGTGGGCCTTTCCCGACGAAGGCAACTCGTTGGGATTGGAGAGGGCTTCTGTCCTGGCTGTTTCTTCCTTTTCACAAGGACGCTTTGGAAAATACCAACGTCGCCTCTGGAAAGGATTTCGACGTGCCAAAGAAATCGGATTGCCTTTGGTGATTGACTTGCGGGGTAATGCGGGTGGACAATCGGCCAGGATGGAAATGCTTTGGAGACATGTGGCCAATGCAAAACGTCAACTTCCATTTGGTTTGGTGGCGAAACAGAGCCTTGAAACCCAACGAGAGATCCTCAAACATTACAAACGCTTGCGCAAAAGGTGGGTCGACAAACACAAAGAAACCTCTTTGGAGGCCAGGTACATCTACGACATGGCCCATTTGCCTGTGGGTGGGCGTGACACCCTTGAATTCCCAATGCAGCCTTTGGTAGACTGGCGATTTAAAGGGCCTGTTTGTGTATTGATGGACGGCGAATCCGCCTCGGCGACGGTTTCTTTTGCAGGGGCCTTTCAGCAAGATGGTCGCGGCCCCATTTTCGGGGAGCCATGCCTTGGTGCCCAACAGGGAACCATGGGGAATCCCATGTTTAAGGTGCTCCCAGTGTCGAGAATTGTGGTCAGCATGTCCACAGCCGTCTACATGGCTCAGGCCAATGGCGATTGGACAAACACCTCCTCCCCTGTTCGTCCTGATGTCTTCATTCCGCAAATGTGGCGCAACGAAGACACCTTGCGTGCGAACTTGCAAACATGGATCGACAGCCACAACCCTGCCGAATGACCTGGCCCATGCTCAGGTGGTGTGTGGTGCTTTTTCTGGGTGCGATGAGCGTTGAAGCACGGGCCCAGCTGCCAAGAGCCTTGACCGAAGGCATGCGATTGACCAACCAAGTATCAAGGGCGCTCGCACTGCAGTCCAGGATGCAAAAACAAGTTCTGGAAGTGGCCTTGCAAGGAGACGCCTGCTTGGCCCATTGGAAGGCGTTCCGGGACTCGGCGGAAGCTTCGAGCATGCCGGAGGCCGAACTCTTGGAGTTGATTGCCTCCGTGCACGAGGAAGTTGCCCGTTGCCGGACTGAACGACAAGACAACATACGCAACCTGCTCCCAGACAGTCTGAAAATGAGATTCAACTCTTTGGATGAACCCGCCCTTCCCAACGTGTTGCATTTTGGGCTGCACAACCGAATGGACTGTAACGTCTGCGTCACCCCCAAACCCTCTCGAGAATGACTCTCTACAAACATATTGGCGTCTTCGCATGGCTCTCTTTGGCCGGGATGACTTGGACGTCGTGCGGAATTCACGTCAAACCCCTGCATGAAGAAGTCAATCCGTGGATTGGCACCGGAGGACACGGCCACACCTATCCAGGGGCCACGTCTCCCTTCGGGATGGTCCAGCTGAGCCCTGACACACGGTTGGAAGGATGGGACGGATGCGGTGGATATCATGACACCGACAGCGTGATTTACGGATTCAGCCACACCCACTTGCAAGGCACCGGTGTCAGCGATTATGGAGATGTGCTGGTCATGCCTTGCACCCAGTATAAACAGGGTGAGCAATGGTGCGACAAGTATCAAAGTGGGTTCCAAAAATCCACCGAAAACGGCCATGCAGGCTATTACGCAGTCACCTTGGAAGACCATGCCATCCGCGCTGAACTGACCACCACACCACACGTAGGAGTCCACCGGTATCGTCTCGAGACTCCTGACACATTGACCTGGATTGTGGACTTGGATCACCGAGACGACTTGGTCCATTACAGCATAGAACCACGCGGAAGACGCATGCTCGTGGGCCATCGGGTGTCAAAGAATTGGGCTGAGGAACAGCACGTGTACTTCGCCATGAAGTTTGACCACGACTTCGACTGGGGCGATCAATTGGGCATCATCTCCAAATCAGACACCCTTACCGATGGCACCCTGGAACAAGAAATGACCATGGTGCCCGTTTTCGTGGCCGACTTTGGGGTGCTCTCTGAATTGAATGTCCATGTGGCCTTGAGCTTCTGCGACATCGATGGGGCCCTGGCCAACTTGGAAGCCGAGGCTGCTGAATTTGGGTTTGACACCCACCTGGCCCAAAACCAAGCCCGCTGGGACAACCAGCTTGGGCGCATCGAGATTGAAGGCGGAACCCAGGCAGAGCGAACCACATTCTACACCGCGCTTTACCACGCCACGACTGTGCCCAATTTGGCCAGCGACGTGGACGGCCGCTATCGAGGCACAGACCTCCACGTGCATCAGTTGGGCCTGGATGAGGGAGACCACTACACTGTATTCAGCCTTTGGGACACCTACAGGGCGTTGCATCCATTGTTGGCATGGATTGAACCCACCAGAACACGGGACATGGTGCGGACCATGATCAGGATGTACCAAGAAGGCGGCCAGCTGCCCGTATGGGAATTGGCCTCGAATTACACAGGATGCATGATTGGGTACCACAGCGTACCCGTCATGGTCGACGCGTTGGCATGGGACATCAACGACTGGAACCAATCCCTGGCACTTGAGGCCATGATTCAAGCGGCAGACAGCATTCATCTCGGGCTCGACGCCTACGCAGAACTTGGCTACATTCCCTCCGATCACGAGCACGAGAGCGTGTCGAAAACCCTGGAGTACGCTTTTGATGACGCCTGCATCTCGCGCATGGCCGGTCATCTCGACGAGCCCGACGTGGAGGTCCGATTCCGACAA
>DKNS01000031.1 GCA_002469765.1 Flavobacteriales bacterium UBA7382
TGCGAGGACCGAAACATCGACGGCCTGCGCATGGGATTGGGGGTGCCCGCCGACCAAAACTTGGATGTCGACCCCGCCGGTTACCCCACCGATCACCCGCTCGGGTTTGCCGGTTCGGCAGGCATGCACTGGGGTTGGGCCGCCGGGTACATCTTCAGCGCGTACGACGGTCGGTTGCTTGTGGATCCTGAACAACCCTTCTCCTACCACGCCGGAGACGACCGCCTCTACTCCACCGTGGAGTTCACTTGGGAAGACCCTTGGCTCCTCGAAGCCGGGGAAGCACACCAGGCCCGCACCCTGACCTTGGATGTCTACAAGTGTCTGCATGGGTCCAGCGATGTGATTGACCCCGCCGTGGATGCCCAAACCCACACTGGGAACAACCTGGACTTGGCCACGCGCTGGGTCACGTTGTACCGCCAAGCCTGGACCTTGAAATGAGGATGCTGGGAAAGAAGGCATGGCTTTGGGTGGTGGCTGCGACTTGGTCGTTGACCGGATGCGATTGCGGCCCGGTTGAACCGGTGTGGTCGACCACGCCCTACGACTTGGTCATCCCCCCCTTCTTCCCTCCCATGGATGTGCCTGCAGACAACCCCTTGACAGCGGAAGGGGTGAAGCTGGGACGCATGTTGTTTTGGGAAACGGCCTTGAGCAGCGACCGGAGCATGTCTTGCGGCTCATGCCATTTGCCTGCCCACAGTTTCTCTGACCCGGCCCAATACAGCACAGGGGTGACTGGAGCCCAAGGCACACGAAACGCCATGGCCCTGATCAACTTGGGATGGGCCCCGTCCTTCTTATGGGACGGCCGCATGCCGACGTTGGAAGACCAAATCCTCGATCCGGTTCAACACCCCGACGAGATGAACCTGCCGTGGCCCCAGGCCGTGCAACGGCTTCAAGACGACGAGCCCGGACGGGACTATCCCCAGCTGTTTTTCGACGCGTTTGGCACCGACCAAATCACCGCAGCGTTGACCGTGAAAGCCGTGGCCCAATTCGTGCGGACCATGGTGAGTTCGGACAGCAAGTTTGACCTGTGGCGCAGGGGCGAAACGGAGCTCAGCGATGAAGAATACAACGGCTACCAGATTTTTTTGCGCGAAGGGGGTGACCCCGAAGTTGTGCCGGGCGGGCAATTCGGAGGCGACTGCTTCCATTGCCACGGAGAAGCCGGCATGCAGTTCACGGACAACCTCATGCACAACAATGGACTGGACTCGGTCTTTGTGTCCGATCCAGGCTTTGCAAGCGTGACGGGGAGCCCCTTGGATTCCGGGAAATTCAGAACTCCGACGCTCCGGAACGTGGCATTGTCGGCCCCCTACATGCACGACGGTCGATTCCTCACCCTCGAACAGGTCATCGATCACTACAACACAGGCGGTGTGCCGTCAAGCACGCTCGATCCATTCATGAAGCCCGAGATGGGTGGATTGGCCCTCGCGCCCGTGCAAAAGGAGGCGCTCGTCGCCTTCTTGCACACGCTCACGGACACGGTGTTCGTGAACAACCCCAAGTTCCAAGACCCGCACTAAAGCAAGGCCGTTCAATCGGTCGGGTGCAACTTGATTTGGTTGACCTCAGGCTCCAATTGGACGCCAAACTTTTGGTGGACGGAGGCCATCACATCTTGGGCCAACACCCAAACCTCCTGTCCTGTGGCCCCGCCAAAGTGCACGAGGACCAGCGCTTGCCTGTCGTGGACACCGTGGGTTTCCCGGGAATGTCCTTTCCAGCCTGATTGCTCGATAAGCCAGCCGGCTGCGAGCTTCACACCACCTCCTGCCTGAGGGTATTGCGGCATCGAAGGATGCGCTTCTTTGAGTGCCTGAGCCACGGTCGAGGGGACCGTGGGGTTCTTGAAAAACGACCCAGCGTTTCCAACGACCGCAGGATCGGGTAGCTTCGATTGACGAATGCGGATGACCGCCTCGCTCACATCTCGGTGGGTGCGACGTTCCTCTGGGATGTCGGCGAGTTCGTGCTCGATGGCGCCGTACCCCATGCGCAGAGGGCTCTCTCTGTCGAGGTGAAACGCCACACGAACAATGATCCAGTTGCCTCGTTCTTCCCGCTTGAATACACTGTCCCGGTACCCAAATTGGCACTTCGACGCATCAAACCGTTCCAAGGCACCGTCTTCGATGCGAACGGCGTCCAACCAGGCGAAGTGGTCCTTGACCTCCACGCCATACGCACCGATGTTCTGCATTGGGCTGGCCCCGACATTTCCAGGGATGAGGGACAGGTTCTCCAAGCCATGCCAACTGTCGTCCAAGGTCCGCATGACAAATTCGTGCCAAGGCTCGCCCGCCCCAGCCGACACGACGGCACCCGTCGGCCCTTGAGGCAGGACCTCCACCCCACGAATGTCCACCTGCAAGACCAAGGCATGCACATCTCCGTGCAACAGCATGTTGCTTCCCCCACCCAACACCAACATCGGAACGTCGTGTTCCTTGGCCCAAGCGAGCGCTCCTCGCAACTGGGTCAACGTGGTCACCCTGGCGAACCACCTTGCCTTGGACGAAATCCCAAACGTGGTCCTTGAGGCCAACTCGACATGCTCTTGCAAACCCCAATCCGGTTCTGTCATCTCTGGGTCCCAAGCCCGATCGAACGCTTCTTTGGAAATCCTCGACCAAGGCCCCTCGGATTCAAGCATGTCCATCACGCGCTGCCGCTCGGGCCAAGTGCGGCAGACCACGTCGTGCTGAAGCACCTGATTTCCCAACTTTTGGCCTTCCCAAAACCGACTGGGGCCTTGAATGGCGACCACATTCTCGGTTTCGGTCATTTGGAGGTAGACGGGATACTCCATGCAACGAAGTTGCCGCAATTTTGCATTTCAATTGCGCACAGCATGAAAGCTTCTCACGACACCAACGCTGACAACTCCGTGGCCAAACAAGCTGCGCTCGACGCCATGACAGCACGAGAGTGGCTTCAAGCGTTGGCCGAATGGAAATCCCATTGGGAGGCGTGTCCAGACGCGGCAAGAACCAATCCGGACGACATGCACGATCGGGCCGTCAGCCACTTCCATTGCGGAGAGAAAGACGTCGCATTGGACTGGCTCAACAAAGCCGCAGAAGTTCAGCCCGACTACAGCTACCGGTACGCGTCTCGCGGCTGGATGAAGCAGGCCTGTGGCGACTTGCACGGGGCGATTGAAGACTACAAGCGCACCTTGGAACTCGACCCTGAAGACGCCGTGACATGGAACAACCTCGGGTTGCTGGAAGAGCAGTTGGGATACCAAGAGCAGGCCAAGGAGCGCTATCGCGTGAGCGACGAACTGCTCGGCATCCTGAAAGAACGGGGCATCGACCCAGAAACGGAGGCCCCCGCCTTCCGCGACCAACCCCAAAAACCATCCACCCCCGCCAACCCAAGTCCGGAAGTGGAACATTCCAAATCGTTCTGGGAGGAAATCCGGCGGACCTTGGGGACCACAGATGGCCGCGCCGAGTTGTGGGATTTCATTCGGAATGGATTTACCTTGAAGGGCTGAAGTTCCTTCCGTGTCCAACCCCAATACCCAGTCCTTCCCGCCCACGTTGTCTCGTCCGTCTTTCCTGGACGAGGTGCTTGAGGCAGTGATGGATCACCCCCTGTGCAAGGCCAACCAACTCGACCGTTTGGCCGTGGTGTTGCCCAGTCACCGGGCGATGTCAAAACTCAGGCATGGCCTCATGGGTCGGCTGACAGGACCGGCGCGTTTGCCTCAATTCTATGCGCTTTCCGGCTTCATTGAGGCGTCCTCGCCTTGGACAGCCGCGGATCCGTTGGAAGTCTTGGTGCGGTTGCATCGGGTGGTCGGCGCGTCTGAGGACGTCCTGCCGTTTGATCGGTTTGTGCCGTGGGCCAAGGTGGTGCTTGACGATTTCGCCGCCGTGGACCACGAATTGGCTGAGGTGGGGAAAGTGTTCCAAAACCTGGCCGACATTCAAGGCATCGAGGATTGGAGTTTTGGGGAGGAGACGTGGTCTGAAGACCAAAAAGCATTCGAACGCCAATGGCGGCGCTTGCCAGAATTGTACGCCCAGCTGCACGCCAGCCTGGGGCAGAACGGCCTCGCAACCCGTGCCCACTTGACCCGCAGGCTCGCCGAGGGAGAAGGGCACCTGGATGTGGACCACGTCCTTGCCGCTGGTTTGGCCACCATGAGCACCGCCGAATGGAAGTGCCTCTCGGTCTGGGAAAAATCCAACAAATTGACGGTGCTCTGGGACGCCGACCCCACATACGTGGACGACGTGCACAACGAAGCGGGGCTGTTCATCCGTAAATTCAAGAGCCCCAAAACTCCACTTCCCAAAGGCACCCTCGCCACCCAACCTCCCAAGGTCAGCGTGGTGGGCTGCGCCTCCACAGTATTGCAAACGCAGCATGTGCGGGACATCCTCGCCAAATTGACACCAGAGCAATTCAACCAAACCTTGGTGGTGCTGCCCGACGGAGGCACGTTGGGCACCCTGCTTCAAGCCTTGCCGTCCAGCGCCAATGGATTGAATGTGACCATGGGCTTGGCCATGCATGAAACCCCTGTCTTGTCGTTTGTCGACCAGGTCTTCAACATGCTCGAAACCACCACCGACACGTGGAGGCTGGAACAACTTCAAGCGTTCCATGCCCACCCGGTCATGCACCACATTCACAGGGTGCAAGGGAACAGCACTGGGGCGGGTCGTGCCATGCACTCCCTCGCCAAGTCTCATCGCGCTTGGGTAAATGCGGACGATTTTGACGAGTTGGGCGCCCGAGGTTTTGCCCAAGATGTGAGGCGGCTGTCCTCCCTCCGCGAGATAGAATCCTCCCGCTTTCTTGAGGCGTTGTCTGATTGGGCACGTGGCATGGAAAGTCGCCTTGAAGCCATGCCGACCGAAGTCAGTTCCAGCGACAATGCCGAGCTTCCATCCAGTGCGGTACCTTGGATTCCCGCAGGTTGGAGACGGTTCAGGACGGTGGTGGCCGTGTTGCAACGCTTGCAATCCACACACAGCCCCATGTCCACGGCTGCAGAAGTGAGGGCCATGGCGCGTCGCATGCTGCGTCAGGAGCGGGTGGACCTGTTGGGGGAACCCAACCGCGGGCTTCAGGTTATGGGATTGACGGAAACACGTGCGTTGGACTTTGACCGGGTGATTGTCCTCGACATGAACGAAGGCACGGTGCCCCAAACGTCCCGGTCTGACAGTTTTTTGCCTTTGGACCTTAGAAGTTCGCTTGGCATGCCAGGCCCACGGGAACGCGAGGCGAGGTATGCGTATTTGGTTCATCGGTTGTTGAACAGGGCCAGCGAGGTTCACCTGCTGTACAGGAGCAGCCCCGACCGAAAAGAAGGGGGCGAACCTTCGCGGTACTTGATGCAACTGGAGGGGTCGTTTCACAAGCCAGACGGCAATCCCCATTTGAACGTCGAACACGTGACCCTGCATGTCCCATTGCCAGACGCACGGCCTGCCATCCGTCCCATGACGATGACCGACGCCATGCGTGACCGCCTGAAGACATGGTCGAGTGAAGGCATGTCTCCCAGCGCGTTGAACACCATGTTGCAGTGTCCCCGCAACTTTGCCTACCGCTACCTCTACGGCATGGGCGAAGCGACAGAACTGCAAACCTCCATGGAGGCGAGCACCTTGGGGAGCGTTGTGCACCACGTCATGGAGCACGGGCTGGAGCAGGCCCAAGGCCATATCCTGACCACGGCCCATTTGGACGACGTGGCCAACGCCTTGGACCATCACCTCGCCAACGCGTTGCAATCGGAGTACAATGCGAGCCTGGTGAAACGTGGGGAAAATGTTCTTCAGCTGGAAATCGCCCGCACAACCTTGAAGAAATTCCTCCGTCAGGAAAAGGCGGAATTGATGGCCGGACAACCTGCACCGTTCATCCAAGACAGGGAGAAAAAGCTGTCTTCTCGACATCCAGGCACAACATTTGGCACCCTGGCGTTTGCCGGCACCGCAGACCGACTCGAACGGGTGGCAGACATCCCACGGGTGTTGGATTACAAGACTGGCAAGGTGGAGGCCAAAGAGCTCAAGCTGAAGGGCGACTGGACGGCCGAGCTCGAAGGCGGTCAAAAGGGAAAAGCCTTGCAACTGGTCGTGTACGCCGCCATGGTGCTTGCCACCATGGACGAGAAAGCCCAGGCTTCTGGGGTGACGGCCGCCATCCGCTCAGGCCGCAACGTGAAAGCCGGGCTGCTGGCGCTTAACATCGACGGCGAGTCGTTGATTCGACCCCAGCATGTCGACAAACTGATCGCTTGGCTTGCGGACACATTGGACCGGTTCGCGGCAGAAGGCCAAGTGTTGGAACACGCCTCAGACGCCAAATACTGCGAACATTGTGTGGTCCTCGACCCACCTGCCTCGTCGTCCTACTGATTTACCCCAACTTGCAATCCGCATGGGCATCGTCGCCAAACAATCCGCCAGAAACGCCGTCGTCCTCGGCACGGGGCTGTTGTTGGGTGCGGTCAATACGATGTACGTGTTGCCGAAAGCCTTCGAAGGGTTCGAAGAGGGCTGGGGCTTGCTTCGCATTCTGACAGCATGGGGAACCATCCTGGCACAAGTCGTGGCCTTGGGGTCCCCCAGTGGCATCATGCGCTTCCTCCCCAAGGCGTCCAGCCCAGAGCGCGAAGCCTCCATGCTCAGTACGTTGGTGCTGTTCCCCACAGTTTTCCTGTTGCTGCTCGCGGGGGCGTCCACCTTCGCCGGCTCGGATGTGCTGTCCTGGCTCGACGCCGACGCGGGGTGGCTGCTTGAAGGCCGCGTCACGGCCTTCCTGGTGATGGCAGGTGCATACCTGGCCATGATGCTCCTGAAGGCCTTGCTCGCACACCGCATGCGCACGGTGGCGGCCACAGCCATCCAAGAAGTGTGGTTGAAGGGCAGTTATCTGGGCTTGGCTGTGGCCTACCTCTGCGGCGTCATGCCGTTCGAGACATTCTTTCGCTGGTTCCTGTACAGCTACGTCGCCGCAGTGGGGTTGATGTTCCTGGAGGCACTCTCCAGCGGGGCCAAATTGGGCCGGCCTTCCTTGAAGGACGACACCAAACCCGTGCTTGAATACGGGTTGTTTGCTTTTTGGAATGCAGGAGCTCGGGTGGTGGCCAAGAACCTCGACTTCGTCATGGTCGGCGCCCTCTTGGGTTTGGCCGTGGTGCCCCGATACACCTTCGCCTTTTTCATTGCCACGGTGGTGGGCATGCCCCTTCGGGCGATGGGGCCCATCCTTCGCTCACTGACCTCGAAGGCAGTGGCCCAGCAAGGGCCAACGGCCTGCGGGCCCGAATTGAAGCAATCGGCCCGAGTTCAACTTGCCATGACAGCGGCCCTGCTTGCGGCCATTGTGGTCGGCATGCCCACGTTGGACCTGGCGTTGCCTGACAATTACCAAGGGCTAAGGTGGATCATCCTGGCCGTGGGCATGGCCTTCGTGGCCGAGGCCTCTGGCGGCACCGCAGGGCCAATCCTGCAATTTTCCTCACGCTACCGCATGGCCTTGCCCATCAATTTGGGCTTGGTCGTGACGACAGTCGTCACCAACTATGTGTTCATGCAGGTTCTCGGCTGGGGTCTGTTAGGTGCCGCGATCGCAACCGGACTCACGGGGGTGTGGAACATGGGATGGCGCACCGTGCTGATGTGGCGCATCTTTGGGATTCATCCCTTTTCCAAAGGGTGGTTCACCGTGGCCTTGATCGCTTTGCTGGTGGGGCTGAACCCGCTGGTCAGCGACGCGCCAGATGTCGCCCTGGAGCTCGGTAAATTCGGACAAGTGGTCATGGCCGTCTTGCGAGGAGGGCTCGCAGCGGGCATGGTTCTGGTGGGGTCTTGGTTGGCGGGCGCGCTGCCCGAGTTGTCAAATGAGGTGAGGAAACGCCTCACTCTGTGACGCGGTACCACTCCTGGGTTCGAAACAAAAAGAGGATGTAACCACGGACCTTCAACACGTCCATGTTGTCGTCGTTAAACCACATTTCGCAATCGTAGATGCTTCCCTTCTTGGGGTCGCAAATGGTTCCATCCTCCCATTCCAACTCTCCGTCTGGCACCATGTCCCGCACGATTTCCATGCCCAACACGCGCTTGTCCTTGCGGTCGTCCTCGCATTTGTCGCAGTAGGGATCTTGGTCTTCTTCCGGCAAACGGAACAGTTCAACCACGGTGCCGAAAAACTTGCCGTCGCGTTCTGTGATTTCAACCACGCTCTTGATGCGCCCGGTTTCATCGTCTTTGGTCTTCCACTTGCCCAACAAAGGATGAGACTGAGACCATGCGGCGCCCATTCCAAAGGCAGCCACCAACAAGAAAGAAAGGATGTGCTTCATGAAGCCAATGTAGCCCAAACCGTCAACCCTCGCTCACGCCTCGGATTCTGTTCCTCCACGTTTGCCGCCTGAAAACTTCGTCATGGCTTCCCTCCGTGCCTTCTCGATGCTGGCATCAAGCTCAAACCCGAGCAACAGCACAGCGCTGTTGGCATTCACCCACACCAACAACAGCAGCAACGTTCCCAGCGACCCGTAGAGCCGGTTGTACGTGTTGACTTTGGCGATGAAAAAGCTGAACCCAAGCGACAGCAACACCATCAAAAGCGTGGTCATGGCCGCGCCAGGCGTCGCTGTCCGCCATTTCAAACGCTCCCAATGACCCACGTTGTAAAGCAAGGTCACCGAGCTGTAAATGAGCACCAGCGCTCCGAGCCATCGGGCCGCGTTGAACCAAGGTAACGACGATCCCGGCAGCAATCCGCGCCCCGAGGCCCACATCAACGCATCGCCGCTGAAACCGATGAGCAGGACCGCGAGGCCGAGAAGCACCACAAGCAGAATCAACAAGAACATGGACCACACCCGGATGAGCCAAGGGTTGCCCTTCTGTTCCAACAAGGCGCTCTCATTGAACCCGGAAAGCACCGCGTGCACGCTGCTTGATGCGTAGTAGAGTGAGAGGATGAAACCGACCGAGAGCAAGGCACCTTGGGTTTGGCTGAGCAAGTCTTCCACCGTTTGCTCGAACAGCGACACTGTGTCCCCTGGGAAGAGCAGTCGAAGGGCGTCCATCACCGCCTCCGTCTCCAGTGGCGTATGCGGCAAGACGCTCAGCACAAAGATGACCGCCGGAAAGAAGGCCAAGAACAACCGAAACGAAATCGCCGCGGCCCGTGTGGCCACCGCACCATTCACCAAGCCCACCAGGAAAAACCTGACCACGTCGTAAGCGTTCATGCCTTCTTGGCCCCAAGGCTGAAAACGACGAAGCAAGGCCTTGGCGCGAAGGACTGTGGCGTTTTGCGCCAACCAACGGAACAATGGGCCGTCTGGGAGATTCATGCAGGAAGGACAGGTTGGGACTTGAGGGAAAGATCCAGGCTTTTGACGCTGTGCGTCAGGGCGCCCATGGACACGAAGTCCACCCCAGCTTGTCCATAATCACGAAGGTTGGTCAAGTCTATGCCTCCTGATGCCTCCAAGGGCAAGGCGCCAGCCACTTCGTCCACGGCTTCTCGGGCTTGGTCCGGCGTAAAGTTGTCCAAAAGCAAACGGGTCAGTTTAAGTCCGACCTCCGAAGCAGCTTGGCGCGCTTCACGAAGCTCTTCCATGCTCCGCACCTCCACCACGACAGGCACGCGCTCGGCGCCCCCCTCGAAGTAGCGGTGCACCCCACGCAGGGCAGCGGTCATGCTGCCCGCGTAATCCACGTGGTTGTCCTTGATGAGGACCATGTCGTACAGGCCCATCCTGTGATTCGTACCGCCGCCCAAGGCCACCGCCCACTTTTCAAACGCGCGCAGTCCAGGGGTGGTTTTGCGGGTGTCCAACACCCGGGCGCCCGTGCCTTCCAACAAGGCCTGGGCGCGATTCGCCATGGTGGCCACACCGCTCATGCGCTGCATGAAGTTGAGCGCCAAGCGCTCCGCGGACAAGATGCTCCGGGCAGGACCCTTCACCTTGACCACGGCTTCGCCAAAAGCCACGTGCGCTCCGTCGGGGCGCAAGGCCTCAAACGACACCGACGCATCCACGAGGTCAAACACGTGACGCGCCACCTCCACGCCTGCGAGCACGCCGTCCTCTTTGGCCAAAATGAAGCCTTGATGAACCATCTCATTTGGCACACTCGACAAAGAAGTGCAATCGCCCGACCCCAAATCCTCTTCAAGCGCCCATTCCACTGCGCGTTTCATCGCTTGTGTCCACATGGCACGAAGATACACCTGCGATTCGGGGGACCGTGTAGATTTGCCGCATGCAGCTGAGCTTGATCGCCATAGGCGCCACCGGGCAACCTTGGGTCCGAGAGGGATTGAAGATGTACAACACCCGGTTGGGTCGGTACACCAAATTCTCATACGTCGAAACACCCAACCTCAAAGGCAAGTTTGCCAAGGCCGACCCCAACCGCGTGATGAAGGAAGAAGCCGCTGCCACAGAGAAATACCTCAAAGGGGTGGACCACCTGATTCTGCTGGACGAACATGGCCCTCAGATGGGTTCCATTCAACTCTCCAAACACCTCCAAGGGTTGATGAACCGCGGGTTGAAACACACCGCCTTCTTGGTGGGCGGCGCGTATGGCTTCGACCCAAGCTTGCGCCAACGGGCACACGCCACGTGGTCACTAAGCAAGTTGACGTTTCCGCATGAGCTCATCCGTGTTTGCGCGGCCGAGCAACTCTACCGCGCCCACACCATCCTCAAAGGCGAACCATACCACCACCCCTGAAACGCAACAACGCGACCCGAGGGCCGCGTTGTTTGCTGTCTTAGGTGCCGTTCGTTTTATTCAGCGAGCACGGTCACCACGTTGTTCAAGACTTCCACACTCCCGCCTTTGACTTCGAATGCTTCTTCGCCATTGGCCGTGCGCACAATCACCTCGCCCGCTTGCAGGGTGGTGACCAACGCAGCGTGGTTGTCCAAAATGCCCATGCTTCCATCTGACCCTGGGAGCCCCACGTAGGTGGCTTCTCCAGAGAAGAGATTGGCGTCGGGGGTGAGAATGTCGACGGTCATCGAATCAAGCTTCTGCCAACATCTTCTCACCCGCCTCAATCACTTCCTCGATGTTGCCCTTCAAGTTGAAGGCCGCCTCCGGGTACTGGTCGAGTTCTCCGTTGAGGATCATGTTGAAGCCCTTGATGGTGTCTTCGATGGGCACGAGCACCCCAGGGATGCCGGTGAACTGCTCCGCCACGTGGAAGGGCTGAGAGAGAAAACGGCTGATGCGACGTGCACGGTTCACCGTTTGCTTGTCCTCTTCGCTCAATTCATCCATGCCAAGGATGGCGATGATGTCTTGAAGTTCCTTGTAGCGTTGGAGGGTCACCTTCACGCGCTCGGCGGTGTCGTAGTGCTCATTGCCGACCACGTCAGGGCTCAAAATTCGACTTGTGCTGTCAAGGGGGTCCACCGCAGGGTAGATGCCCAAAGAAGCGATCTTCCGGGACAACACGGTGGTCGCATCCAAGTGGGCGAACGTCGTGGCCGGTGCCGGATCTGTCAAGTCATCCGCGGGAACATACACCGCTTGCACAGACGTAATTGAGCCGCGCTTGGTGGAGCTGATGCGCTCTTGCATGACCCCCATCTCTGTCGCCAACGTGGGCTGGTACCCCACCGCCGAGGGCATCCGACCCAAGAGGGCCGACACCTCAGAACCGGCCTGGGTGAAACGGAAAATGTTGTCGATGAAGAACAGGATGTCACGGCCTCCACTCTGCTCGTCTCCGTCACGGAAGTACTCTGCCACGGTCAATCCAGAAAGCGCCACGCGTGCACGAGCGCCCGGAGGCTCATTCATCTGTCCAAACACCAACGTGGCTTGACTCTTCGCCAACTCGTTGTTGTCCACTTTGCTCAAATCCCAGCCTCCAGCTTCCATCGACTCCACGAACGCATCCCCGTACTTGATTACGCCAGATTCAATCATCTCACGCAACAAATCGTTTCCTTCACGGGTGCGCTCACCCACACCAGCGAACACCGAGATGCCTTCGTAGCCCTTGGCGATGTTGTTGATGAGCTCCATGATGAGGACCGTCTTGCCCACACCGGCTCCGCCGAACAGGCCAATCTTGCCCCCCTTGGAATAGGGCTCAATCAAGTCGATCACCTTGATGCCCGTGAACAACACATCGGTCGACGTGCTCAAGTCCTCAAACTTGGGAGGAGACTGGTGAATGCTGCGACCCGCTTCGAACGAACGGTTGGCAATGCCGTCAATGGCCTCGCCCACCACATTGAAGAGACCACCTTTGATGCCTTCTCCGGTTGGCATGGTGATGCCCATTCCTGTGGATTCCACTGCCATGCCCCGACTCAATCCCTCGGTCGCCTCCATCGCAATGGCTCGCACCGTGTCTTCACCAATGTGCTTTTGGGTTTCGAGGATCAACTTGCTTCCTTCACGCTGCACCACGAGTGCATCGAGAATTTTAGGAAGGGCCGCTCCCTCCGGAAAGCGGATGTCAACGACTGGGCCGATGACTTGTGAAATGACTCCTTGTGCAGACATAGGGATGGATTTATCTCGTTAAATCGGGGCCAAAAATAGTTGCTCTCACGCGAAAATCCGCAACTAAATTTGCAGGGTGCGAGTGCATCATCACGCTTCGGAGTTTCCCGGCCACGCAAGTGGACAGCCACGGACCGTGTTGACGGTGGGCACCTTCGATGGCGTCCACGCCGGCCATCGGGCCGTGCTGGAGCAATTGCGGGCGGTTGCGGACCGCCACAACGCCTCCACAACCTTGCTCAGCTTCACCCCCCATCCCCGGGTTGTGTTGGACCCCAACCACCACGGACTGAAACTTTTGAACACGTTGGAAGAACGGCGTGAATTGTTGGCCGACGCGGGGCTCGACAACCTGGTGCTGCACCCCTTCACGAAAGATTTGGCCAACCTGACACCTTGGGAATACGCCAAGACCCTCTTGGCCGACTGCATCAAGCCCGTGGCGGTGGTCATCGGAGACGACCATCGGTTTGGACGTCACCGTGCAGGCAACTTTGACACGCTTGTTACCCTTGGCCAGGCCTTCGACTTCAAGGTTGAGGCTCTGGACGCGCACCATGTGGAGGACGTCCGGGTCAGCTCCACCAAAGTCAGACAAGCCCTTGAAGACGGACGTGTCGACGAGGCCAACACCTGGCTGGGCAAACCTTACCCCACCACCGGGAAGGTGGTCCACGGCGAGGCGCTGGGACGCGAGCTGGGATTCCCCACGGCCAACCTGCGCATCGACAACCCCTTGAAATTGCTCCCCGCGCACGGGGTGTACGCTGTGTGGTGCCAAACTCCAGACGGACAATGGCATCCGTCCATGGCAAACGTGGGCACCCGTCCCACCATTCACGACAACGCCCCCACTTCCATCGAAGTGCATGTCTTCGACGCCAGCGGCGATTGGTACGAAAAGCCGTTGACGCTGCGTTGGATGCATTGGATGCGTGGCGAAGTCAAATTTGATTCGAAGAAGGCCTTGGTCGCGGCCCTTGAGGCCGATCGGACCAAAGCGCTGAACTTGTTGGCCTCCTCCCCCAAACCTGGCATGGCATGATCTGGAAAGGACGGCGAGCTTGGTTCATGCTGGCTGCGATGGCCACGTGCACGGTTTCCTGGGGACAGGCCCGTCGTGAAGACATTCCTGGGGTGGGCGCCAATACCGTGTGGTTCGACGACCTCGGAGATGCCCTGGCCGCACACCACGCCGGCATTCCTGTGCTCGCCATGGATTTGACCCGAAACAAACTGCACGAATTGCCAAAGGGCCTTGTCGAACTCCCTGATTTACGCGTGTTGATGCTCCACAAGAACCGCCTCACCGGCCTGCCGCCTTGGCTGACAGACATGGACGCGCTCGAGGTGCTTCTCCTGGACCAAAACCGCTTCACCAGCTTCCCCAATGTGCTGCTGCGCATGGACCAGCTGGAAACACTCAGTCTGGGTGACAACTTCATCGATGAGATTCCCTTGGATGTGGATCACATGACTTCGTTGCGTCATTTGGCCTTGTGGGGCAACCTCATCGGACGGTATCCAGCTTCGTTGGGAGACTTGAGCAACCTGCAAACCCTGGATCTGCTTCACAACGACATGACCGCCGAAGAGCAAGAACTCGTCTCCAGCATGTTGCCCAAGGCGAAGGTCCTCATGTCCGAGCCATGCCTTTGTGAATTTCGAGATCAACCTCGCCCTTGACACATGACTGAAGAGGTTCCTTTCAAAAGAGTGGTGGTGACCGGGGTCGAGAACTCTGGAAAAACCACGTTCGCTTCCCTCCTCGCCCACAATCTCGGATGGCAGTTGGTGGAGGAACACGCGCGCGGGCACGAAGCTGTGCTGAGAGGGCAGGTCACTGAACAGACGTTCGATGAGTTGCACGAAGCCCAAACAGATGCGGCCGCAGAGGCAGCCCGCGCCGGGTCCTGTGGGGTCATTTGCGACACGGGGGACCTGGTCTTGCGCATGTGGTCGGAGCATGCTTTGGGATTCAATTGGCACCCGCTGTCGCCGCCTTGGCCCTCGGTGGACCTTCACATCTTGTGTCCGACACTCGATGTGTGGGAGGAGGACCCTTTGAGGAGCATGCCGCGGCTTGAAGACCGGCTTGCCCTCGAAGCCCACTACCGGGCCCATCTGGCACACCGGCACCACCTCATTGCAGAGGGAGAAACACCTGAAGCACGGGTGGCCCATGTTTTGGCCCAGTGGCCATGGTGAGGGCGGCAGAAATTGCTGGAGTGGCGCTCAACCTGGCGTACACCTACCTCTACCTCCGAGGTCAACTCCCCATCGCCTATTTGTTTGCTGCATTGGGTGCCATGGCGCTGGGCTGGACCTGTTGGCATCGGCAGCTCCAAGCTGAAACGGGCCTCCACGGCTTTTACCTCTTCATGGCGGGCTACGGTGCGTGGCTGTCAGCCGACAGCGAATGGCAGGTGACCGTGCACGGATGGGTCCCGCATGTGGTGGCCGTCGGGACTGGTGCAATCGCGTGGGCAGCATTGACGCCTTGGCTTGCAAAACGCGGATCGAGCATGCCGACCCTGGACGCCTTCACGACGGTGTTCAGCATCCTCGGCACGTGGTGGATGATTCAAGGCGACCCTGTCAACTGGATATACTGGATGGTCATCGATGCCGTCAGCATTTACCTCTACGCAAAAAGAGGAATGCCATGGGGAGCACTCCTCTTTTTCTTCTACGGCCTTATGGCCGTAGATGGCTGGTTCGAAAGAATCAGCTGGTTCAGCGTATGATGAACTTTACCGGAATGGTGTACTGCACTGACACTGCCTTGCCGCGCTGTTGGCCGGGCTCAAATTGTGGCAAGCTCTCCACCACACGCACAGCTTCTTTGTCCAGGCGAGGGTCCACCTCGCGGAGCACCTTCACGTCTTTCACCTTGCCGTTCTTGCCGACGACGAAGTAGACGAAAACCGTGCCCTGAATGCCTGCATCCTTGGCGATTGGTGGGTACTTGGTGTTGCCACTCACGTACCTGATGATCTCCATCTGGGTGCACTGGTGACGTTCGTCACCACGCATGCTTGTGCACGGTCCAAATGCCGGCATGTTCTCCACAATCATGAACGGGGTGTCGTCCTCAAAGTCTTCATCGTCTTCGATGATCTCAATCTCGGTGTCCTCGTCGAGTTCGATGTCCTCGATTTCCAACTCTTCTTCGATTTCCTCTTCGTCGTCCACAATTTCAATCACTGTGGTCTGCTGGGGAGGCGGTGGTGGCGGTGGCGGAGTCACAACGTTCACTGGGATCTCCTCGTCTTCGAGAAGGTCCGCCTCAAAGTCGAGTGCTCGGGTGATGGCCACGTCGTAAGACGTCCAAGCCAAAGCTGACAAAATCAAGGACAGTGTGGCCACGAAGCCGAGGGCCCTCCATGTGGAGCGCTTGTTCTCGAGGTCGGCCTGAGGGGTCTTTCTGCGAAGCATGAGACGGGGTTTGAGGGGGTGAATTTAATCAATCGGTTGCGATTCTTCCCGGTCTGCAACCAAAGATGACTCGGAAGGCGAACAACGCCAGGGCAGCCCCTGCCACGTCGGCCACCACATCCGCCATTTCTGAAGAACGGTTGGGAACGCACACGCCTTGCAAGCCTTCAAGGACCGTGCCTAAAATGGCTGCCCCCGCAACCATGACAACTTCAAAACGCGCCCCAGTCTGAAACAAGCGTTGCTTGGCCAGCGCAATGGACATGGCCAGGCCCCAGCACGCGAACGCCAGGAAGTGAAGCACCTTGTCCATGTGCCACAAGGCCCACCAATCATCCGCACGAAGGTCTCCTCCTGGGAGGGCGTGCATGCACAACGCACCTGTCGTGAAGAGGGCAGGGGCCCACCATACCCGCGCGCCGACGGTTTGAGTCACCCCTGAAGCCATGGGCAGGACGGGGTCAACCGATCACGGCTTTGTAGGCCTCTCCGTCGAGCAAACCCTCGACGTCGGCAAGGTTGCTCACCTTCAATTTGATGAGCCAGCCTTCTCCGTAGGGGTCGTTGTTGACCAGCGCCGGATCGTCCTCGACCGCTTCGTTGAATTCCACGACTTCCCCCGCCACTGGCAAGAAGAGATCGCTCACGGTTTTCACCGCTTCGATGGTCCCAAACACCTCGTCTGCTTCGAGTGTTTCGTCCACCGTTTCCACTTCCACAAAGACAATGTCGCCCAATTCACCTTGGGCAAAATCTGTGATGCCGACAACAGCGACATCACCTTCAAGACGCACCCATTCGTGCTCCTTGGTGTACTTGAGGTTGTCTGGAATGTTCATGTCGCAAAGGTACAGCCACCACCCTGATTTTGTTCCCCCTGAGGGATGACCAAATCACTGCGTCAGGTTGAAGCGCAAGGCCAAGCCCGAGCTGATGTTCGTGGTTGCAAATGACGTCGACACTTTGGGTTTGTTGATCTGCTGGTCGTAAAACATCCTCAAGGTCATCTTGTCGCTCACTTCGAGGTCACCGCTTAGCTTGATGGAGACGAGTCGCTGGCCGGCGGTGACTTGGTTTTGTTGCTCCACCATCTTGCGAATGACTGTGCTGTTTTCGCGGATGTTGATGTCCGCACGAACCAAGAAATCGGTCTTCTTCAGCATCTTGATGGGCAGCTTGCCGTAAGTCTTCAGGAACGGGTTGGGCACGTCGTCGAACTTGTACCCAACACCGATGACGACGCCCTTGGTTTTGGTCTCGGTGATTTGATAGTTGCTCAAACCCAAATTCACATTCCGGTCCCGCGTGATCTCCAGCTTCAACTGCGGCTCGTTTTTGTTCGCGGTCTTGATGCTCACGTCCACCCCCACAAGCGGAGAAAACTGTTCCGATATGGTCACCGTGTTGAACTGACGTTGTGCGATGTAGTCTTGGAATTCCCCCTGGTTCGTCGCCACAGGACGGCCAGACTCGTCGCCTTCGTAGCTCAGGTTGGTCGTGTACGAAGACGACATCGTGCTGCGGTAAGTGTGATTCAAGTTGAAGCGCTTGAACCTCTTTTTGAGCGTGGGGTTCTTGGAAAGACCGTCGTAGCTCACGCGCCAGTTGGGACGAACTGGGGCCTGGAACACATCCAAAGGAACGTCCTCTGCCCCCATGCCCAAGTAGGCGGCCATGAACGACGGGATGACCACGTTCTGGCTGATGGGGCCAAAACCAGGCGCGTACTCCTGGCCGTCGATGTCCACCAATTCGTCGTTGTAATTGAGTTCGTTTTGGCGGGCACTGACGGCGCTCCGTCCTGCCAAGAAGGCCTCCCACACCGAGTTCGTGTACGTGCTGTCGTCGTCCTCAAACGCCGTTGGCCAAGTCAGCACCGTCGCAGTGAAGTTGCCCGTTTCTTGGGCCGATTCGTTTACGTAGTCTTGAAGGTCGTCGTCGTACCGAAAGAAGCTCTGGTGGTTGCGGCTGATCGTGCGGTTGGCCGTCAATTCCAACTTAAAATCCCGAATGGGCTCCAGC
Organism: Flavobacteriales bacterium UBA7382; assembly: GCA_002469765.1. Classification (GTDB taxonomy): domain Bacteria; phylum Bacteroidota; class Bacteroidia; order Flavobacteriales_D; family Sanyastnellaceae; genus UBA11663. The sequence continues at coordinate 18,012 of DKNS01000031.1, forward strand.
GTCGCGCGGGCGTTGAACGTCTCGCTGTACGACTCCGTGTACTGGTTGTTCAGGTTGGGCTGCTGTACAAGCCAACCGTTGGACGCGGCCTCGTAGGCGTAAGTGCCTTC
>DKNS01000054.1 GCA_002469765.1 Flavobacteriales bacterium UBA7382
GTCGGGGTGTGCGGCGGCAATTGCGAATCCGACCTCGACGCCAACGGCATGTGCGATGCGGAAGAAGGGTGCATGTACAGCATGGCCTTGAACTACGACGACGAAGCGACGATGGACAACGGTTCGTGTGAGTTCGCCAACGTCAGCGATTGTCCAGCTGACATCGACGGAAGCGGGCACATCAACGTGAATGACCTCTTGGTGTTCTTGCCACAGTACGGCAATTACTGCGAGTGAGCCGGACGCCGGTTGGAATGAAAAAGGCCACCTTATCGGGTGGTCTTTTTTGATGCTAGGTCAATTGTGCAACGTCAAGCTGCATGCTGGGCAGCGATGGCATCCACCTTGGGATTCATCACCGCGAAGTACAACGGTGGAATGAGGCTCAGCAACATCATTCCTGGATACCCCGTGGGAAGCTGGGGAGCTTCTTGGATGGAGTCCAAAGTTTGGTACGGCTTGGCAGGCTGGTGGTGGTGGTCGGAATGACGCGTCAATTCAAACAGCATGAGCCGTCCCAATGGATGGTCTGAGTTCCAACTGTGGTGAGGCATGACCCGCTCATAGCGGTGCGCATTGACTTTGTTGCGCTCCAGGCCGTAGTGCTCGACGTAGTTCACCACTTCCAACAAGAACCCACCGAACAGCCCTGCAATGAGCCAGGCCACCCCGACTTGCCAACCGAGTCCGACCCAGACGGCGGCAAGCAGTCCCCATTGAAGGGCTTGAAGCCGAAGAAAAACGTTGGAAGGATGCCAAGGGGAGAGGCCTTTGCGGCGCATGTTCTTGGCCTCAATCTTCCAGGCAGACCACCACGCCACAAACACAGCCCGGAACCAAAACACCTGCAGCCACTCGTTGCGCCGGGCGGTCCCAGGGTCGTCTTTGGTCGCCACATTGCGGTGATGTCCTTGGTTGTGCTCGACGAAGAAATGGGTGTACAGGGAAGTTGTGAGCAAGGCTTGGGAGAGCAGGTGGTTGTGCCGCTCGGGGCGGTGTCCCAATTCGTGGGCCACGTTGATGCCCAAGATGCTGCACGAGAACCCCATGGCCAGCACAACCCCCCACCACTCCACAGACCACATCTCCCGGGCACCGCCAGCCAAATCCACCAGGAACCAAGCAAGCAACGCGTATTGAATGAGCACCATGGACCAAAGCACCATGTCGTACGCCCGGTCTTCCTTCACCACTTCCAATTCCGCCTCGCTGAGGTTTCGTTTGGAAGAGGGCAAGACCAACTCGAGGGCTGGCAGAACACCGAAGCCGTAAGCGATTGCAATCCAAGTCCAAGCCCCTTCAGCAGCGAAGGAAAGGGCCACCACAGCGGGAATGGTGAACCCTGCGGCATACTTCAAAAAACGCCATTTCATGGCTTCAAGGTAGGGGAGGTTTGTGTGAACCTGCCTTGGCGAGGTTCCTCGAGCGCTTCAAACGCTGCAGTGGGATGCGCAAAATTGGTCCTGAGCGCCGGCCCAGGCTGCCTTACTGGTAAACCCTGACGTAATCGACCGCCATGTATTGCGGGAATGTTGTGGTGGCGTCTGGATATCCCGGCCAAAGGCCGCCCACCGCCACGTTCAAAATGAAGAAGAAGGGGTTGTCGAAGGGGTAGTTCTGGGCCCCACTGACGTTGTTGGACACGCTGTAGAACTCTTGGTCGTCCAACAACCAGGTGATCCCGGCTTCATTCCACTCGATGGAGAACACATGGAATTCGTCAGAAAAGGTCTCCGAGAACCCGATGGAAGTGCCGCCTCCTGTGTAATTGTGCTGGGTGTAATTGTCCCCAAAGTGGACGGTGCCGTGCACTATGTTGGGCGAGGACCCAATCAATTCCATGATGTCGATTTCACCGCAAGCCGGCCACCCTGCGGTTGGAAAGTTGGCGCCGAGCATCCAAATGGCAGGCCAAATCCCTTGCCCTTGAGGGAGCACAGCCCGGACGTCAATCCGACCGTATTGGAACTCTTGCAATCCGATGGATTTCATTCGAGCAGAAGTGTAGTGGCTCCCTTTGTCCTCGGCCACAATCATGAGGTTTCCGTTGGCCACGTAGGCGTTTTCCACTTGGTTGGTGTACACCTGCAATTCTTGGTTGCCCCAACCGTGGCCCCCCAAGTCGTAGGTCCAGTGTGTCAAGTCGATGTTTGAGTTGTCGAACTCGTCCGACCAAACGAGCGTCTTCCCAGGGTAACTGGTGGCCGCGTCGTACCCCCCTTGGGGAGTGGCCAAAATGCTGTCGTCGTTGCGAATGGTGCCCAAAGCCTCTTGGATGCCCTCGGCGAACACACACCCTTCCGACCCCGTGAGCACCACCCGGAACTGCTCGTCCTCCTCCTTGAGGTCGTCCACCACAATCTCCACATCGATGGATGCCGAGGCGGTTCCAGCCGGAAAGACAACGGACCCTGCTGCGGCGATAAAGTCTTCTCCTTCTGTGGCTGTCAGAGACCTTGTTTCGTAGTGCACAGTCACGTCTCGCGTGGTGGACACGTCAAGCACAAGGGGGAAGCGGAAGACGTTGTTCACCTCATTTTCATCCCCAGAAATGTCCACGGGAAAGCGCACCTCAGGCACAACTACGGGCCCTTTGTCCCGGCACGAAACCAAACAAACTAGAATGAAAATCCACAGGGTGGTGGGGGCGTTGCGCATGACAATGACGTGTTTCAGGGTATTCAAAGATACACTGACCATTGGGCAGCGTGGCCTGCATGATTTCGTGCCTTATTTTCACGTCAAATACAACGATTCTACCATGATCAAGTTTGCACAACGCACCTTGTGGTTGACCCTATCTCTCACCGTCCTGTCGGCAACAGTCTGGGCCCAGGACCCGGCTTTTCTGACTGCAAGCGGATCATCCATCGTCAATGGCAACGGTGAAAATGTCCTGCTGCGTGGCGTGGGTTTGGGTGGCTGGATGGTGCAGGAGGGCTACATGCTTCAGACGGCGTCCTTCGCCAGCCCTCAGCACGAGATCAAGGAAACCATCACCGAGCTCATCGGAGAGGAGGCCACGGCGGAGTTTTACGATGCGTGGTTGCAAAACCATTGTCGAGAGGCGGACATCGATTCGATGAAAGCGTGGGGGTTCAACTCGGTACGATTGCCGATGCACTACAACCTCTTCACCTTGCCCATTGAAGAGGAACCTGTGGCGTTCCAAAACACTTGGCTTGACCTTGGTTTTGAATTGACGGACAGCCTGGTAAAGTGGTGCAAGGAGCGGCAGATGTACGTGATTTTGGACTTGCATGCAGCGCCAGGTGGCCAGGGATACGATGCAGCCATTTCAGACTATGATTCGTCGAAGCCATCCTTGTGGGAAAGCATCCAAAACCGCCACAAAATGGCCTCCCTGTGGAAGCGCATCGCTGAACACTACGTGAATGAGCCGTGGGTGGCAGGGTACGACTTGCTCAACGAACCCAATTGGGACCTCCCAGGAGGCAATGCATTGCGGGCGCTGTACATGCAGTGCACGGACAGCATTCGCATGGTGGACCCCGACCACATGATTTTCATCGAAGGCAATTGGTTTGCCAACGACTTTACGGGGTTGACCCCGCCTTGGGACGACAATTTGGTTTACTCTCCTCACAAGTATTGGAGCCACAATGAGGAGCAAGACATGCAGTTTGCCACGAGCATCCGCACCGCATACAACGTTCCTCTTTATCTGGGCGAAAGCGGCGAAAACTCCAACGTGTGGTTTCGCGATGCCATTCATCTGCTGGAGGATTTGAACATCGGGTGGGCGTGGTGGCCACTGAAAAAGATCGAAAGCATCTCGGGTTCCATGTCCATTGAAAAAACAGAAGGGTACCAGTCCCTGCTGAATTATTGGGAAGGCAACGGCCCTGAACCGTCCGTGGAATACGCCACGGAGGTCTTGATGGATTTGACTGAAAAGCTCAAGGTCGAGAATTGCAGGGTCCAACCCGATGTGTTGGACGCCATGATCCGCCAACCGCAATCCGACGAGTCCCGTCCTTACAAAGGCCCCCACTATGTGCCGGGGGTGGTGCATGCCACGGATTACGACATGGGCCGGGCGGGCCTCGCGTACCACGATGTGGCGGTGGCCAATTACCATGTGTCTACAGGCAACTTCACATCCTGGAACAACGGATGGGCCTACCGCAACGACGGCGTGGACATTGAGCCTTGCAACGACAACATCAATTCCAACGGGTTCAACGTAGGGTGGACGGCCCAGGAGGAATGGTTGAACTACACCGTCGAAGTGGAAACGTCCGGCTTGTACGACATTGACATGCGTGTGGCATCCCAAAATGGAGGCGGCTCTTTCCATTTTGACGTGAACGGGGTTCAGGTGACCCCCATCACGTCGGTGTCGGCCACAGGCAGTTGGAACAGCTGGGGATCCGAGGTTGTTGAGGATGTTCTTCTTTACGAAGGAACCAACACGTTGACCTTGCACATGGACAACGCAGGCTTCAACTTCGGCAGCTTCGATTTCCAGTTCACAGGGGTCACCCCAGACGAAGTCCCTGTGCAGTTGACGTTGGCGAAAACCATCGACCCAACAGGCGTTCGGCTCACCTTCAACAAGCCTCTGGACGTGATGCCTTCAGCGCTCACCACAAATGACTTCACGTTTTACATCGACGGGACTGAGTTTACGTTGGCGGATGTCGATTTGGACAGCCAAAGCGACCAATCGCTGGTCTTGGCAGTCGACACCACCTTGACAGCCACGATGCTGCTCCGGGTGTCCTACATGGGATCGACCATTGTGGCCTCGGACGGCACGTCCCTCGAGCCGTTCGAATTGGAGCCTGTCGTCAACGATTTGGATTACTGGTATCCCTTGCCGGGCTGGTTGGAAGCCGAGGACTATTCAGCGCAAGTCGGTGTGGAGCTCGAGACCACCACCGATGTGGGCGGAGGACAAAATGTGGGGTTCCTGGATCCGGGAGATGTTCTGGAGTACCTCGTCCACGTCACCCAAACCGGAGAATTCAAAGTCCATTTTAGAACGGCCTCAGAGTACGGCAATGGCGGTCTGAGCATGGAGTTGGTCGATGATTTTGGCCAAACGACGTACTTGTGCCAGGCCGACTTTGAGCCCACGGGGGGATGGCAGGAGTGGACCACCACGTCGGAGGACATCGACCACATCGACGCGGGCATTTACACCCTGCGCGTGACCATCACGGCTTCACCGTTCAACCTGAACTGGTTTGAGTTTGAGTTCGAGGGTGAAGAGGTTGACCCGCCGGGGGACGAATACCCCTTCCAATTGCAAAAGGTGGTCGCGTACCCCAACCCTGCGGCTGACCAAATCAATGTGGCCTTCGCTTTGATCTTCCGTCAAGATTTGACCATGGTCGTCTACAACAGCCAAGGTCAGTTGGTGCATGGGGAGCATTTCGAGGACATCTCTGAGTTCCAAACCACCATTCCCTTGGAAGGATGGGCATCAGGGGTTTACCAAATTTTCGTCATCCGAGAGGATGGCACTGTGGACCTCGGACGTTTCGTCAAAGGTTAACCCTCCAAGGAAA
>DKNS01000164.1:0-5089 GCA_002469765.1 Flavobacteriales bacterium UBA7382
GTCAGTCCTATGTTGCCTGGGTGATCAGAAACCGACGAGGTGAATGCCTCCACCCAACCTTCGTCAATGGCCGCCAGCTGGACTTGGACCCGGAGCCGTGAAATGCGCTTCGCTCGGGCCTCGGAGAGCAATTCGATGGATTGGAGCTTGGCTTCCAAGCCCTCGCGTCCGAAGCCTTGCTCTTTCACGTGGGTGGTGACCATCACCATCCAACCTTCCACCATGAATTCTTTGAATTTGACGTAATCCTCTCCAAAACAGCGGAATTCGTGGACTCCTTGGTAGTCCTCCAAGGAGAAGAAACCCCATGGCCTTCCCGATTTGCTGATGCGATGTTCTGCGGCGGTGATGAGGCCTCCAAATGTGAGCATTTTTCCTTTTTCCCGCTCCATGTTGTCCAGCCGGGACAGCCCCTCCTTTGCGCAGAGGTGGTCCACCTCCAGCCTGAATTTGTCCAAGGGGTGCCCCGAGATGTACACCCCCACAATGTCTCGCTCCTTGTTCAGCAAGTCCATGGAAGCCCAAGGCTCGCACTCCGGAATGGGCGGCTCGGGAATGTCCATGGCCCCGTCTTCTCCTCCAAACAAAGATGCCTGAGCGCTGTTGGCCGACTCTTGAGTCGCGGCCCCGTATTTGACGGCCAACTCCACCAATGGCCGGTCTTTGTGATCGGGCGCAAAGAACTGGGCTCGATGCAGCCCAAAGCTGTCAAACCCACCCCCCAACGCCAAGGCTTCGAAGACCCGCTTGTTGCAGTCCTTGAGGTTCACGCGCGTTGCGAAATCGAAGAGCGACGTGTATTCCGTGCCTTCGCGGCCCTCCACAATGGCGATCACGGCACCCTCTCCGACCCCCCGCATGGCACCCAACCCAAAGCGGATGGCCCCTTCCTTGTTCACGGTGAACTTGAAGGCTGACTCGTTGACATCTGGCCCCAAGACCGGGACCCCTTGACGGCGTGCCTCATCCATGAGGTTGGTGACCTCTTTGATGTCGTTCATGTTGTTCGACAATTGGGCCGCCATGAACTCTGCAGTGTAGTTGGCCTTGAGGTAGGCAGTTTGATAGGCAACCCATGCGTAGCAAGTGGAATGCGATTTGTTGAAGGCATAGGATGCAAAGGCTTCCCAGTCGGTCCAAATCTTTTCCAGGCGCTCGGAATCGTGGCCGTTCTCCTTGCCTCGCTTCAAGAAATCAGGCTTCATCTTGTCGATGATGTCCTTTTTCTTCTTGCCCATGGCCTTCCGTAGACTGTCAGCCTCACCCTTGGAAAAGCCCGCCAACTTTTGGCTCAGCAACATCACCTGCTCCTGGTACACAGTGATGCCGTAGGTCTCCTCGAGGTACTCCTGACATGCGTCTAAGTCGTAGGTGATGGCTTGCCGCCCGTGCTTCCGCGCCACAAAATCTGGGATGTACTCCATCGGACCTGGGCGGTACAACGCATTCATGGCAATCAAGTCCTCAAACACCGTCGGCTGAAGCGATTTGAGGTGCTTCTGCATGCCTGCCGATTCATATTGGAAAATCCCAATGGTGTCGCCGCACTGAAAAAGCTCGTAGGTCTTGGGGTCGTCCAACGGGAAGGAATCCGGGTCGAGGTGCAGTGCATGACGAAGTTTGACATTCTTCACGGCGTCCTTGATCACAGTCAGGGTCTTGAGCCCCAAGAAATCCATCTTCAACAATCCGGCATCCTCGGCCACGGCGTTGTCGAACTGTGTGCACGCCATGGCGCTGTCCTTGGCCGTGGCCACAGGCACGAAGTTGGTGATGTCGTCGGGTGTGATGATGACGCCGCACGCATGAATCCCAGTGTTGCGCACGCTGCCCTCCAGGACACGCGCTGTCTGAAGGGTTTGGCCTTCCAGCGTGGGCTGCTGACTGATTGCTTTGAGCTGCTTCACCATCGCGAATCCCTCGCTCCTCACCTTCTCCTTGAGGGCCTTGTCGTCCAGCGAGAACATCTTCTTCAAAGAGATGTCCGGAACCAGCTTGGCAAGCCGATCGGCGTCGCCCAAAGGCAACTCCATCACCCGTGCCGTGTCACGGATGGAAGACTTGGCGGCCATGGTGCCGTAAGTGATGATCTGGGCCACTTGTTTGGCGCCATACTTGTCAATCACATAATCGATGACACGTCCCCGTCCCTCGTCGTCAAAATCAATGTCGATGTCGGGGAGGCTCACGCGGTCTGGGTTGAGAAATCTCTCGAACAGCAAGTCGTATTTGATTGGATCCACATTGGTGATGCCAACGCAATAGGCCACCGCCGACCCCGCAGCAGAACCACGTCCTGGACCCACACTCACTCCCATCTCACGCGCCGCGGTTGTGAAATCTTGGACGATGAGGAAGTACCCAGGGTAGCCAGTGCGCTCGATGGTTTCCAGCTCGAAGTCCAGACGCTCCTTGACCTCTGGTGTGATTTCGCCGTACCGCTTTTCCGCACCGATGTACGTGATGTGGCGCAGGTAGGCGTTTTCGCCCCGCTTGCCCCCGTCCTGGGCATCCTCTGCATCCACGAACTCTTGAGGAATGTCAAACGCCGGGAGCAGGACGTCCCGCTCCAACACATACCCTTCGCATTGGTCCACCAACGCGGCAATGTTGGTCACGGCCTCAGGCACATCCGCGAACAAGGCCTTCATTTCTGAAGGCGACTTTAAGTAGAAACTGTCGTTGGGGAACCCAAAACGAAATTCACGTCCGCGTTTCCCCGTGTAACGCTTGGGCTGACTCACATTTCGCGCGTCCTTGACGCACAACAAAATATCATGGGCGTCACTCTGGTCCTGACGAGTGTAATAACTATTGTTGCTCGCAACCAGCTTGACGTTGTGTTTGGACGCCATAGCCTGGAGAAAGTCGTTGACCACGGTTTCCTCTTCCAACCCGTGGCGGTTCAACTCCGCATAGAAATCGTCACCCATGAGTCCTTTCCAGCACACGAAGGCATTTTCCGCCTGGTTCTCCCCAACATTCAAGACCAACGAAGGCACCTCTCCGAACAGGCCGCCAGTCAGCACCACGAGATCTTCCTTGAACTCCTCCACAAGGGCGCGGTCGATTCGCGGCACGTAGTAGAAGCCATCGGTGTAGGCTTTGGAAGCCAGCTTGGCCAGGTTGTGGTAGCCCCTTTTGTTCTTGGCCAAAAACACTGTGGGGTACCCGTCGTCTTTTTTGGATTTGTCGTGCATGTCTTTGCAGACGTTGAGCTCCGCTCCCACAATGGGCTTGATGCCTTCATCGTTGCAAGAGCGTACAAACTGGAAAGCCGCCATCATGTTGCCGTGATCTGTCACGGCCATGGCGGGCATGCCCATGCTTTTCGCCGCAGCCACCAATTCACCCACCGGGCTCACCGCTTGAAGCACGCTGAATTGGGAGTGCACGTGGAGGTGCGTGAAAGGCACGTCTTCCAAAGCCGCGACATCTGCAGTGGCAGTCAATGGTTCGCCTGCGTTTCTGGATTCAACCTTGCCCTTGGCGTTGAAATTGGCGGCCTCCAGATTAGGCGCCTCATACAGGACTTCCTCGGGCTTGTCGAATTCAGGCCGCTCGATGACCCTGAGGTGGACCATCTCGAAGAAGCAACGGGCCGTGGCCGACACATCATATGCCGCATCGTGGGCGTCTCCGAAGCCTTCCCCAAACAATTTCTGGTGGAGTTCCGTCAAGGTGGGCCACTTGAATTTGCCACCCCGTCCTCCCGGAATGGCACAAAAATCTGTGCCCTCGTCCTTGGAATCGATGAGCGCTTTCTCGGTCAACCCTTCGGGCGCCAGTCCCAAACGAACAAGCTCAGCACCGGCCACGCTGACGTCGAAACCGATGTTGTGTCCCATAACGTAGGTCGCTTGCGCAGCGTCGGCCATGAATTCTTCCATGACTTGACCCAATTGCAAGCCTTCCTCTTGGGCTCGGGCGGTGGTGATCCCGTGAATCTTGGTCGAATTGAATGGAATCGTGAAACCTTCAGGCTGCACGATGCGGTTCCCACGGGAAAGGAGCTTGCCTTGCGTGTCGTGCAATTGCCACGCCAACTGGACCAAACGAGGCCAATTGTCGCTGTCTGTGATTGGGGCATTCCAATCTCTGGGCAATCCCGTCGTCTCAGTGTCATAGATTAGAATCATGGGTTTCCGAAATTCGCGACATCTTCGACGACCGAACATCCGACGAGCCCTGTTGTTTTCCACATTGAGTCCCCAATGCTTGGACAAGGACTGCCTATCTTTCAGGACTGCCTCATGACAACCCCCACCACCCCGCATTCACCGAAGTCTCACCAAGACGCCATGGGCGACGACCACGTAGGTACGTCTGCCAAGACCCCCCTCAAACCTGACGCATTTGCGATGAGCGACGAGGAGAAAATGGGGGAAATTGAAAACAAGTTCCGTGAAATCATGGACGTTTTGGGTTTGGACCTAAACGATGACAGCTTGTCAGGCACACCAAGGCGTGTGGCCAAGATGTATGTGAAAGAGATTTTCTCTGGACTCGACCCCAAGAACCATCCTGATGTCAAAACCTTTGACAACGTGTATGGGTACGATCACATGTTGGTGGAACGCGACATCAACGTCAACTCCACGTGTGAGCACCATTTCTTGCCCATCGTAGGGCACGCCCATGTGGCTTACATCCCCAACGACCGTGTGGTCGGCTTGAGCAAATTGAACCGCATCGTGGATCACTATGCCCGCCGCCCCCAGGTCCAAGAACGTTTGACCCGGCAGGTTCTGGAGGCATTGCAAGAGCTGCTTGGCACAGATGACGTCGCGGTCGTCCTCGATGCCAAACATCTTTGTGTGTCCAGCCGCGGCATCCAAGACGAGAGCAGCTCCACAGTGACGGCCAGTTATGGAGGGGTGTTCGACAACGACGCCGACACACGCAATGAATTCCTCACCCACGTGGGTGGCTAAGGAATTTCGGCTATCTTTGCGCTCCAATTTTGGCATCAACAACAGGGTTTAGGACCCTTCTAAAATGTTTTTCCCATGGCTGTACGCCTCCGACTCCAACGTCACGGTAAGAAAGGAAAACCCTTCTACCACCTCGTAGCTGCTGACACCCGCGC
>DKNS01000164.1:5509-5947 GCA_002469765.1 Flavobacteriales bacterium UBA7382
CACTGGTTGCAGGTGGGTGCTGAACCTTCAGAAACTGCACGGGCCATCCTGAAATACTCAGGGGCGATTTACCACAATCACTTGCTGAACGGTGTTCGCAAGGGAGCCCTGACCGAAGCTGAAGCCCAAAAGCGTTTCGACGCTTGGTTCAACGACAAGCAAGCCAAGCACAAAGCCAAGCGCGACGGCCTGGACGCCGCCGCTGCCAAAGAATTGAAGGAGCGTCTCGATGCTGAGCGCAAGCTCAACGAAGACCGTGCCGCCAGCCTGGCCGCAGCTGCGTCTGAACTGGCCGCAGCTGCTGAAGCAGAAGTTGCTGCCGCAGCGGCCGAATCTGCTGCGGAGGAAGCACCTGCTGCGGAGGAAGCACCTGCTGCGGAGGAAGCACCTGCTGCGGAGGAAGCACCTGCTGAGGAGGAAGCACCTGCTGCCGAGGAA
>DKNS01000123.1 GCA_002469765.1 Flavobacteriales bacterium UBA7382
TGACCAAACCCTCACTCAGCTCCTAAAATTGAGCTAACCTTTTGCTCTATGGTCACCTCACAAGTGACCCCTGGATTCTGCCCAAAGTCCCACACCTCAAAAGGTGGTTGGGACTTTGTCACATTCGGTCCTTTCCACGACGTGTTCCACTCCACACAAGACAACCCCAAGTGGCGGGCCAGGTTGACTGCCTTGATAGAGTCCCTCGAGGACCCTGTCCAAACACATCCTCGCCATCCATCTTCCAACAGCCATGTAGACGTCTTTGCTGATACGTGCCAAAGACCCAACCCAAGAGGACAAAAGGCGCAACCCTCCGCCACTCCGTCATGGGCAACAACAATTGAAGAAGTCCCAAAAGCCACCAAATCAGAAACACCCGAGAGCAGGGAATGTCTTTGAAGCAAGCGGTGGCCCACATCCCCAAACCCAAAGCAACAGTCCATGGCACGGGACAAGTTCAGCATGACCATCGTGGCCATTTGGCCGCAATGAACTGCAGCAAGCTGGCGATTCAGGAACGTTGTGAGGAGGGCAACTGCAGATCGCGAGCGCGATTCACGCCTTTGACAAAATGGGCCCAAATCACGCTTTCCTTCCACCATCCCGCCAATTGAACCTCTGGAATTGCCTGTTTGCGCAACAAGGCCCGCTGTCGAAGGACCCGAGGCAGCGAGAGGTAGAAGGCTCCATGGGCCTTGCCGACCGCCAAGAACTGCTTCCATTGCCCTTGGGTCAACATGCGGCAGGCGGCCATTCCATCCAACACCATCCGGCGAAAGGAGAACAGGGGCCAAGCGCCACGGCGGTTTTTCAACATCACGATGAGGTTGTTCCGAAAGTTCAGGTACGTCTTAAAAGGGCTGGAATTCTGCAAGGTCCCACCTCCCAAATGCTGCACCGTTACCTCACCTGCACACCCAATGCGGTGCCCCATGTTCTGAAGCCGCCAGCACAGATCGATTTCCTCCATGTGGGCGAACAAGGCTCCATCCAGACCGCCGGACATGACCCATGCCTCTTTGCGAACAAACAAAGCAGCACCTGAGGCCCAAAAGACCTCACGATTTTGCCGGTGCCATTCATCCACGGGTTCCAACTCCTGGAAGATGCGTCCCAGGCAGAAAGCGAACCCGTCCTTGTCGAGCCAGCCTCCCGCCGCCCCTGCGTGCTCACAAAAATCTGGATTCGCGTCTTGAACCAGGAGGGGGCTCGCGACTGACCACCCGCGCTCATCCATGACCTCCAAGACAGGACCAATCCAACGCGACACAATCCGAACATCTGAATTCAGAAGCACGTACACATCCGCATCCACAATTGCCAAGGCCTTGTTGTACCCTTCGGCAAATCCCCAGTTGCGCTCCAACGCTACGGTTCGCACCTCAGGATGATTGGATTCAAGCCACATTAAGCTGTCGTCTGTGCTCCCATTGTCCGCCACCCACACCTCGGCCTCCCCAAGCGTATGCTCAAGCACAGAAGGCAAGTACGTCTCCAAATGGGCACGGCCATTCCAGTTGAGGATGACCACCGCGACATGCTGAGGGGAATCGGACTGGGGACTCATCTTGGGTTGTAAAACAAATCTTCAGGCTCCTCCCGTGAAAAGGCGTCACGGGGGTTCAAACGATTTTCCATCGATTCAGATACCCTCAGGCGATTCTCCCTTGACTTCAGCTGGGACAGCCAGTCTTCGTTTTGACGTTCGCCCAACATGTCGCTGTGGAGCAACTCGAAGCATTCCGACACCACGTGTGGAGCGAAGAACAAGAAGCGCTTGTTGTTGAACCTCCCAGCTTTGTGGTAGTGCCAAATCTCGTAAGGGTAATAATCAGTCTCGTGGTGGCGCTTTACCACCGTATTGGGCTTGCCAAACCGCAGGAAGATGTTGCCCATCTCAGTCATGCTCCCTTGCCCTTGTTTGCAATCGCCGTACATCTCGTTGACGAAATCCACCCGATCCATGAATTGGCGATGACGTGCCTCTGCCTCAGCGACGGAGCGGCTCCTTTCTAGCCAAAAGCCGGACACGTAAGACTTCATTCCTTCCACGTTGCCTCCGGGGACAAGCACATTCAAGATGGTGCTCTGCTCGTTGGTGGTCGCCAATGCCAAATGGTCATGCATGTGCCTCACCAAATCGTCCACCTCTTGAAAGGCGTCTAGGGAGGGGAGGAAGGGGGACGGCTTAGCCAAAAGAGATTCCTCTCGGCCCGGGTGCCGCCTCGGCGCGAGTGCCACGTCCCGAGCCACAATCACTTCACCCTGTTTGGTTCGGGCTTCCAATTTGAGCATGGGAAGATGGACGTCCGGCGAGGTGGTGGATGTGGGAAGGGACTCAAACACAGGAACAACGGCCTGCGCCTTCAAACGTTTGTACTTGGTGAAGTCTGCATTCCAATTGCCCTGTGCGTCTGCCCAACCATAGGCGAGCAAGAACAAGGAGTCCTGTCCGACCACGTCGTCCATTTTGTGGAGCTCCAAGTAGATCTTGACCGCAGCTTGATCTAGGGCAATGTGCTTGCCGACTGAAGGGATCAAATCCATTCCGCTGTGCACCATGTTGGGGTCGGACAGCTCGGAGGTCTTGGCATGCGTGACCACGACCATGGGATCTGCAATCTCTGGCATTCCACTGGGTGAGATGCGATATGTTAAATTGGAAGCGTGGAGCAATTCGTCGTCTGCAGCAATGGACCACTCCACAACACAGGCGCCGTCTGGCACAAGGATGCGATCCACGTGCAAATGAGACAACGTCATCGAATCCTGCACGTTTGGACGAACCTCCAGTCGAGACTTCCTGAATCCCAAGACATCGACATTGCGCGTGACTACAACGGTCAACGTCACAGAATCTCCAGAAGCAGAAAGATCGGACGCCCAGGCAGTTTGAATTTCCAGATACGCCTGGCCGCCCGGCAAGCGCTGCACCAGGGCGTCTGTGCGCCAATCAAATTGAGCAAGCGAAATTGTGAACGACATCAGGCACGTGACCCCGCACAATCCTCGCTTGAGAACGCGACAAAAGAGACTGGTGAAGATGGATTCGCAGAACATCACAACATTCAAATTTACAAGGGCAAGCGCTGGCGCAAGCACACGTCGGCTTAAACGAATGTCACAGCATAAAAAAAGTGCCCACATCGTGGACACTTTCTTAGCGGAGGCTGAGGGATTCGAACCCCCGGTACC
>DKNS01000125.1 GCA_002469765.1 Flavobacteriales bacterium UBA7382
CCTCGTCACCAACGACGACGGCATCACCGCGCCGGGCATCCGGAACTTGGTGGAGTCCATCGCGGACCTCGGCGACGTGGTGGTCGTGGCGCCCAACAGCCATCAGTCCGGAATGGGCCACGCGATCACGATCAGCAACATCCTGAAAATGTGGCCCCACGACTTCAGGATGAAAGGCGTTCAAGCTTTCAAGACCTCCGGCACGCCGGTCGACTGCGTCAAATTGGCCATCTACAAAATCTTGGACCGCAAGCCGGACATCCTGCTGAGCGGCATCAACCACGGGAGCAACAGCTCCATCAACGTCATCTACTCAGGCACGATGAGCGCCGCGGTGGAGGGAGCTTTGGAAGGCATTCCATCGGTGGGCTTTTCACTTTGCGACTTCGCAGAAGACGCCGACTTCAGGGGAGCACGTCGCGCGGTACGGACAGTCACAGAAAAGGTGCTCAAAGAAGGGACACCCAAGCGCACCTGCTTGAATGTGAACATCCCCAAAGTGGGCCCAGAGGAATTGAAAGGGCTGCGCATTTGCCGTCAGGCTGCAGGACATTGGGCAGATTCGTTCGAAGAGCGGGCTGCGCCAGGTGGACGTCCGTACTACTGGATGACGGGCAACTTCACCGACGTGGACTCCGGAGAAGACACCGACGAGTGGGCCTTGCGCCATGGGTACGTCAGCGTGGTCCCTGTGCAATACGACCTCACGGCCCACCACGCCATGGCGGAGTTGAATCAATGGCACCTCGGTTTTGACAACTGATCGGCCCAAGTTCGACACGTTGTCTGTGGGCCTGCTTGCCGGAGTGGTGGGCACAGCCCTCGGCGGCTTGCTGTTGGGACAATGGTGGGCATGGGCAAATGACACTTCCTTCCAGGACTTCTACAAAACCGTGGTCCTTGGCAGCCAGATTTACCGAGACAGCATCCTGACGGCAAGCACCTTGCTGAACGTGGTCTTGTTTTGGGTGGCCAACCGCATGGGGTGGGAACGCATTGCCCAAGGCTTGCTGGGGGTGATTCTGATCACTGTGCCTTTCATCGTCTATTTCCAATCCACCGCGGGCATCCTTTGAAGCATGGGCTGGCCTCGCCAATTGCATCGACCCGGACACTTCCACACGTTTTTCGTGGTGGGGGAAGCTTCGGGGGACATTTACGGAGCGCAGCTGATTCGCGCCCTTCAGGCTGAAGCTGAAGCCCATGGGCTGACCTTCACGTGCACGGGATGGGGCGGCGACGCCATGGCCAAGGCCGGCATGGAAGTCCTGACACATTGCAACGAAATCAACCACATGGGGTTCTGGGAAGTGTTCAAGCACCTCCCTTCCATCTTGGGCAACTTCAAACGCGCCCAACGAGACATTCAGGTCGCCAATCCTGACGTCGTGGTGACCATTGACTTCCCTGGGTTCAACATGCGCCTGGCCAAACGGCTGAGAAAAGCCCAGCATACGGCCTTTCGGTTGCAATGGGTGGCGCCTCAAGTTTGGGCTTGGAAGGCGGGGCGCGTGCACGCCCTGGCGCAGGACTTCGACGCCGTCGCCCCCATCCTGCCCTTCGAGCGAAGTGCCTTAGAAGCGGCCAAGGTGAACGTGTGGGACGAAGGACACCCCTTGCTTGACGTTGTCCAACCCTTGCCGTCAGAAGACACCCCTGCCCCTGCCCTGGTTTTGTTGCCTGGCTCAAGGGCGCAGGAACTTGACCACCACTTGGAAGTCATGGTGGACGCCGTCCAACAAGGTGCTGTGCAAGGTCTGTGGTCGCTTCAAGATGTCGTGGTGGCTGGCGCCCCCGGCCGCGCCAAGTCCGACTACGACCTCGCCGCCTCGGCGGGCATTCAAGTGCAATTCGGACAAACCCAAACCCTGCTGCGCGGCGCCGACTTTGCCTGGGTGGCCAGCGGGACCGCAACGTTGGAAGCGGCGTTGCTAGACACGCCACACGTGGTGGTCTACAAAACGAGCCGATTGACGTACGTGCTGGCCAAGCGCTTGGCCCGGGTGGCCCACATCGGTCTCCCCAACCTGCTCGCCGGCAGGGAGATCGTGCCGGAACTCATCCAAAATCGCTTCACAGCCACCCGCTTGGTGAACGTCACCCACCAAGGATTGTCACATCAAAAGCGCGAATTCAAGGCCTTGAGGGCAGGCCTCGGAGGCCCTGGTGCGACCCTGAGGTTGGCCAAGCGCCTGATGGCGGAATTCGAGATCGGATGACGGTTGACGGTCAAAAGCCGACCAAGGTCTGCCCCTTGGGAAGCACGACCTTCAGAACGACCTCGGCCGTCCACGGCACGTCTTTGTCCACCTGCACCCCGTCCCAACGCACTTCTCCTGTGTCCTTGTCGTAAACGCCTCCTGCGGACGGCTCGACACTCACGTCCCAGCCAGAAGACCATGGGAGGGTCTCCACGACGCTGACGCTGGCCACGCCTGGTTCCAGGTTGTACACCTGAAGCCGCCTCACTTGATTTACCACGGTTTTCCCACTCAACCGTTTGGTGCCGCTTTCGTCGCGCAGAAGCTCACGTGAGATGCGCACAGTTTGGTCTGCGCCAAGCATCACGTTCAAGGAATCGCCCCAAGCAGGCATGTTCAACGGCATGACGCCGAGCATCGCGCCATCCTGAAACACACGCCCCTCACCAGACAAGAATCCTGCGTCCATCCACGACTTGGTGTGGCACGACCGGAGGGCTTCTTCACCCAACGAGGCGTTGGCCAACCACGATGGCGTGGCGGGCAACACGTGGCTGTCGAGCAACACCCTGGCGTGATCTCCAGAACCTGAGACCCCCACCCTGCCTTTCACATCATGTTGCCAATTGCTAGACTGGGGCGCCTGCATGTTCAACACATCTTCACGGGCACGGTCGTCTGAAAGTCCGCTGTTCACCCACGCCACATTGGCCGAGTAGCCGTCGTAGGACATGGCCGATTGGCGCTTGAGTTGAGGGCGTCTTGCTTGGGACATGGCTGCGCCCAGTGGCTCTCCAGTGCGCAAGATGAGCGACACCTCTTCCCAGTTGAATCCGGTCGTTTGGACCACACGCGCAAAGCGCTCCACGTTGAGGGCATCTTTGGCCTCGTCCCACGACACGTCGTAACTCGACACCCATCCAGCGCGACGCGTGGCCACGTGCACACGCAAGTCTCCGCGACCTGTGCCAGCAAGAACCAGCTGCAAGGCTTGAGATGGCGCGGCGGCGCGCACTTCCAAATCTTGAAGGCTCAGATGGGCCGCATCCAGTTCCAGTTGAAGCGCCCGAATGTTGCTGACCAAGTCCACCCGCTCCAAGGCCAATTCACGGTGCTTCTGGGCCAGGTAATGGCGCATTTCCTCCACGTCGTCCACCAGCAACACTTCTCCGCCGCCGCCAATGCTGCGGTTGTATTCCAAGAACACGCGCTCCTGGTCCAGGGCCTGGAGCAAGGCCTCTTCCAGCTCGAGGGCCAATGTCCGGCCTTCCACGTCCCTGCGTGCTGCACTCAAGGAAGCTTCAAGGTTCGGCAGCACTTCAAGTTTGGACACCGAGATCAATTCAAGCTCATTGGGAAGTTCAATCTGTGCGCTGGCCACGTCGATGTCGTTGGGCAGGCCGGGCAACGTCACCCGAAGTTCTTCACCTTGCGCTCGCACCGATGTTTCAAACGACATCACCGCACCGACTTCATGGCATGTCACTGCGTCAAGCAGCCAGGTTGGTTCGCCCTGGGCCCACGACATTCCCGGACAAATCCACATCCATGCCGCACCCAAACCCCATGCGCATGAGCGCATCACCTGAAGAACCATGCCTTTCAATTTGTGCTGAAAATACAACGTATTCTATGTGAGACTCGGCCAAGTCAGGGCGCGCACACCACTGTGTCGGTGACCCCGGAGTACGCCGCGAACCAGCCCAGCCCGCCGTCCACAGTGGTGGATGCTGACGTCGGCAACGCGAATGGATTGCCTTGGTTCGCCACGCTGTTTTCGAAGTCACGCAGCACTTCGAACACCTCGTAATCGATGGCCTCCATGCGCACAACCACCGTGTCTCCCACCTTCCAAAACCCTTGCTCGCCTGGGGTCTCCTCCTCCCCGGGCTGAGGAGACCGGAACGTGGAAAACGGGAAGGTTAGCCCATCGACAAACACGTCGTCGAACACACTGCCCAGCGGATAAAAGAAATCCTCCCCCAAGTTTTCTCGCTTGGAGGACCAACGGTAGGCGTCGCCAAACCCTTCCGGATCTGTGAATTGTGTCCAAATTAGGCCAAGAGAATCGTTGGTGGAGGACTCAGGGATGTCAAACCACGCGCTGTCCAGAGCTGGCAGAGGACGAAGGCTGGCCGAAGCGGTCAAGTCGAAGGTCTGCAGGCTGTCGGACCAAATGGCCTGAATCTCATATTGCTTGCCCACCTCCCCGTAAGTCTCGGGCGCAGAGAACCCCGTGTACACGCAAAACTCTGCGCTGGCCAACACCTCAGCATCCATGCCCAAGAACTCCGCCGCGACATCCAAGGCCTCGGGCGGGAGGTCTCCTGTGCAGAGCACCGGCAATGGGACTGTCACCCCGTCCACCGTGCAAGTCACCTCGGCGTTCCCAACAAACAAGTCGTTCAACGACGCCAAATCCACCGGGTCAAAATACCCTTGGGTGGTGGTCAAAATCACCACCGGAGGCTCGCCCAAACGGACAGAAGCCTCCATCACACCCTGCGGCACCACATTTGGCAAATCCACCTCCACAAGCGTGGTGCAGCTGGCCAATCCCAAAGCGAATCCCAAAGCACATGTGGCGCGATGTTGAAGAAGGCGTTGAATCATGCTGTAAAATTAAGTGGAGATTGAAGGGTAGTCCTTGGGGGGTTGGTGAAAAAACCCGAAGGCCTCATCAATGTTCTCGAAACCACAGCCCTACTTTTGCGGGCAATTCACAACCATGTTGAATCGACGCCACCTCAGGATCAAGATCCTGCACGTTCTTTTTGGCCACTATCAAGACGAAGACCGCGATCCAAAGCGATCACGTCAAGCCTTGGACCAAAGCACGCATAAAATGCAAGAGCTGTACCTCTTGCTGCTAGACATGATTGGGTCCATGCAAATCCTCGCCATCGAACGCATCGAGGCTGGCTACAAAAAGCAACTTCCTTCTCCTGAGGACTTGAACCCCAACACCAAGTTTGTGACAAACAAACCCTTGCGTGTGTTGGCCAACAGTGAAAACCTGCGGAGGGCTTGCGACGCACACGGCGTGGGGTGGGCCAACCGCCAAAAATTGCTGAAGGCCATCTTCAAGGCGTTGCTGGACCACGAAGAATACACCGATTACATGGCCTCGGACGAACGTGATTTCCAAGTGGACCGAGAGAGCCTCGTGCGGATGTTCCGCAAGCACATGGTCAACTTCGACGTTTTCCAAGACATGCTGGAAGAGGAAAGCATTTTCTGGGTGGACGACCTGGACTTGGCGGCGAGCATGGCCATCAAAACCATCAAAACCATCAAAGAGGGGGATGAGGAAGTGGAATTGCTGCCCCTGTGGAGAGACGACGACGACGACAAGGCCTTCATGGAAGACCTGTTCACCCAGGCCTTGGCGCTGGGGGAAGAGAGCGAAGCGCACATCAAGGAGGGTGCGCAAAACTGGGAGCTCGAGCGCATCGCCACCACCGACCGCATCCTGATGAAGATGGCCTTGGCAGAAGCACGGACCTTCGAGTCCATCCCACTGAAGGTGACGCTGAACGAGTACATCGAACTCAGCAAGTACTACAGCACCCCTAAGAGCCACGGATTCATCAACGGCATCCTTGACCAGCTGTTCACCAAGCTGAAAGAGAGCGGGGCGATCAAAAAAGTCGGACGCGGCCTCATCGAATGAATTTCTTGAAAGGTGTGCTGACCTCAGTGGCCCTGGCCTGCGCTTTGGTTGGATGTGGAGAGACGGACTCCGTCGGCACCCACATGATCGTCAATCCAGCCACAGCCTCAAGTGCAACTGTTGAAGCGGAGCGCCCTTCCTTGGCGTTTTCCGACACCCTTTTGGCGTTTGGCGTCGTCAGCGAAGGCCACGTGGTGGACCACGTGTTTTCCTTCAAGAACCAAGGCCCAGGGGATGCTGTGTTGGCCGACGTAAGCACCTCGTGTGGGTGCACCGTGGCCAAAACCTGGCCCAAGTCCCCCCTCGCGCCTGGGGAGAGTGCTTCCATCGAAGTGACGTTCAACACCCGAGACAAATCCGGACCCCAAGACAAAGTCGTGGCGGTCGTGGCCAACACCGACCCAAGCGTCACGCGGCTTCACCTTGTCGGAACTGTGGTGTCACCCCGCTGACGGGAGACGCCAATTGGTGGGTACCTTTCCACCATGAATTCACACCTTCTTCTCCAAGCCGCGGCAGGTGGCGGCGGCATGTCCACATTGTTGATGCTGGCAGGGATGTTTGCCATCATGTACCTCTTCATGATTCGCCCTCAAATGAAGCGACAAAAAGAGGCCAAGTCGTACCGCGAAGCCGTCAAAAAAGGGGATCAAGTGGTTACCATTGGCGGGCTCCACGGCAAAGTGATTGCAGTCAGCGACAAAACAGTCGTGATCGAGCTTGAATCGGGCAAAGCCCGCGTGGACAAGAGCGCGTTGTCCCCCACCGGTTCCGCCGAAAGCCAAGAACTGGAAGCGAAGGCCCAATGACGGCCGGACGAAGCATGCCCTTGTGGGTGGCGGTCGTCCCGGTGGCCCTCCTGGTGGCCCTGCTCGGAGCAGACGTGGTCTTCTTTGGGGAGGACAGCTCGTACGGCTCCAACCAAATTGCGTTGCTTCTCGCCGCACTGGCCGCTGGAGGACTCGGCATGGCCAGAGGCATCAAATGGGACACGATCCGAGACAGCATCGCGTCCAGCATCGGCACCGCCACCGAGGCCATCCTCATTTTGCTGCTCATCGGAGCACTCAGCGGCACCTGGCTGTTGGCGGGCATCATTCCTGCATTTATCCACTACGGCATGATGATCTTGCAACCAGAGATCTTCCTGTTTGCAGCGTGCATTGTGTGCGCCGTGTTGTCCCTCGCCACAGGAAGCTCATGGGGCACCGTCGGCACCGTCGGCATTGCGCTGGTGGGCATTGGCCAAGCTCTTGGTTTGTCTGAGGGATGGGTGGCCGGGGCCATCTTGAGCGGGGCATATTTCGGAGACAAAATGTCGCCGTTGAGCGACACCACAAACCTCGCCCCTGCCGTGGCCGGCACAGACCTCATCACCCACATCCGTTACATGGCCTACACCACGGGCCCCAGCATTGGCATAGCCCTTCTGGTGTTTTTGTGCGTGGGCTTGGGCGGTGGCGCGGCCGACGGCGGTGCGGATTTGGCACCCGGGTTTGCTGAGGCGGTTTCGGGCGCATTTCACATCCATCCTGGACTGTTCGTTGCGCCTTTGGCCGTGTTGGTCATGATTGCGCGCAAGGTCCCTGCCGCCCCGGCACTGTTTATCGGGGTCTTGCTCGGGGCCCTCACGGCTGTCGTGTTTCAACCCGAAGTGGTGCGCGCAGTGGCTGGAGAGGATTGGGGCTTTGCAGCGGCGGCCTACATCGCCTCCATGCAAGCCATGGCCCTCGAGGTGACCATCACCACAGGACACGACCTGGCCGACGAGCTGTTGAGTTCGAGCGGCATGGCGGGCATGCTCAACACGGTGTGGCTGATTGTATGCGCCATGACCTTCGGGGCAGTGTTGCAAGCCACCGGCATGTTGGCGCGGTTGACCGAGGCTTTGGTGGGTGGAGTGAACAGCGTCCTTGGGTTGGTGGGACGGACGGTCGGCGCATGTTTGGCCTTCAACATCCTCGCATCCGACCAATACATCGCCATCGTGGTTCCAGGCAAGATGCTGGGCGACGCCTACAGGGATCAAGACTTGGCGCCTGAGAACCTCAGCCGCACCCTGGAAGATGCAGGCACGGTTACCTCCGTGCTCATTCCTTGGAACACCTGCGGGGTGGCCCAAAGCGGAATCCTCGGGGTGGCCACATTGGCTTACGCTCCGTACTGCATTTTCAACTGGATCTCTCCCTTGATGACCATGTTGGTGGCCGGCTTGGGCTGGAAAGTCCGTCGGTTGGACCAAGGGTGAACGTACCGTCGACTCGATTGTTGAGACCGCATGGCCGATCAACCCCTTGTCCACCCTTCCCCGGACCAGCGTCAAGACGCCCTGGTGGTGACCGGGGCAGCCGAGCACAACCTGAAGTCGGTGGATCTGGAGTTGCCACGCAACAAGCTCGTGGTTTTCACCGGGGTGAGCGGCAGTGGAAAGTCCAGCCTGGCATTCGACACTTTGTATGCAGAGGGGCAGCGGCGGTTTTTGGAAACCTTGAGTGCCTACGCCAGACAGTTTCTTGGCGGCATGAAACGTCCAAATGTTGAATCCATCACGGGGTTGAGCCCGGTGGTGGCCATCGAACAAAAAACGGTCTCCAAGAACCCACGGTCGACGGTCGGCACGGTCACCGAGTTGCACGACTTCCTCCGCCTCCTTTTTGCACGTGCCGCCGAAGCTTACTCCTTGAAAACAGGGGAACCGATGGTGCGGCATACGGACGCGCAAATCGCCGAGAACATTTTGGCCCGGTTCGAAGGACAAAAATTGCTCCTCCTCGCCCCCATGGTGCGCGGCCGCAAGGGTCACTACCGCGAATTGTTCGAGCAAATCATGCGCCAAGGCTACCTCCGCGCGCGGATCGACGGCGAATTGGTGGAGTTGGAGGCGGGGCATCGCGTGGACCGCTACAAGGTGCACGACATCGAAGCCGTGGTGGACCGCATCGTGGTCCGAACCCAAGACAAGGTTCGCATTTTGAAGTCCGTTCAAACGGCCTTGTCCCTGGGCAAAGGGTCCATGGCCGTCATGGCGATGGACGGTGGCGAGCCTGTCCACTTCTCACGAAATCTCATGTGCCCGACCACTGGTTTGGCCTACCCCGACCCGGAACCCAACCTGTTCAGCTTCAACAGCCCTTACGGCGCCTGCCCCACCTGCAATGGGCTTGGAAAAGTGGCGCAAGTGGACCCTGCCACTTTGGTGCCCGACCCCAAAGTGTCTGTCAAAAATGGGGGCGTCGCCCCCTTGGGCAAACTCAAGGACAACCTGACCTCCCGAATTGTCGAGGCCATTTTGGTGAATCATGGCATTTCCCTGTCAACACCAGCTGGAGAGATCCCGGAGGCAGTCATGGGCGAGATTTTATACGGCAGCGACAAGGACGTCAAGCTGCAAAACCGCGGAGGCATTCAGGGAGGCTCAGTGCCTTTTGAGGGCTTGGTGGCCGCGATTGTGCGCTCCGCGGACAAGGCGAAATCCGTGCCGTTGCGACGATGGGCGCAATCGTTCATGCACCGGGTCTCATGTCCGTCATGCAAAGGGGCCCGGTTGAAACCGGTGAGCCTCCAATTCCGAATTGGCGGCCGCGACATTGGAGAGCTGGGCAAGATGGACCTCCTGGATTTGGCAGCATTCTTGGAAGACCTGGAGGACCAACTCTCCGAACGCCAAGCCACCATCGCCAAGGCGCCTTTGAAAGAAGTCCGCGCGCGTCTGGGGTTCTTGCTGGACGTTGGTTTGGGGTACCTCAGCCTGGACCGCCCCACGCGCAGCATCAGCGGCGGAGAGGCGCAACGCATTCGTTTGGCCACGCAAATTGGAAGCCGGCTCACCGAAGTGCTGTACATCCTTGACGAGCCCAGCATTGGGCTTCACCAAAGGGACAACCACAAGCTGATCGCCAGCCTCTGTGCCTTGCGAGATGCCGGCAACTCTGTCTTGGTGGTGGAGCACGACGAGGACATGATGCTGGCGTCCGACCACCTCGTCGACATCGGCCCGGGTGCCGGGGTGCACGGCGGCCAAATCGTCGCCCAGGGTCCGCCCAACCGACACCTCGCCTCTGATTCGATGACAGCGCAGTATTTGAAAGGCATCAGACGCATTGAAGTGCCCGACAAGCGCCGAAAGGGCCACCGAAAAAACCTCATCTTGAAAGGCGCAACTGGACACAACCTCCAGTCGGTGGATCTCAAATTGCCCTTGGGGTGCTTGATCGGTGTCAGCGGGGTAAGTGGCAGCGGGAAAAGCTCCTTGGTCAACCAAACGCTGCTGCCCGCATTGCTGAACCATTTGCACGAGGACATCCGCATCCCCCTGCCCCACAAGAAAATCACGGGGTTGGACCACATCGACAAGTGCATCGCGATCGACCAGAGTCCCATCGGGCGCACGCCTCGGTCAAATCCTGCGACCTACACGGGATTGATGGACCTCATTCGGACCCAGTTCAGCCTGTTGCCAGAAGCCAAAATTCGAGGCTACAAGAAAGGTCGCTTCTCTTTCAACGTCGCGGGCGGACGTTGCGAGACGTGCAAAGGCGCAGG
>DKNS01000176.1:0-3979 GCA_002469765.1 Flavobacteriales bacterium UBA7382
TTGGAGGATGGGTGTTACTTCTTCTCGGTGTCAGACTCTTGGGGCGATGGATGGAATGGGGGAGAAATCTCATGCTCTCCAGCCCTTGAAGGTTTCATGGAGCCGTTCACGTTGGATGATGGATACGAGGGGTATTTGGCGTTTCAGGTAGGAGATGGCATGTGTGACACAAGTTTGCCAGGGTGCACCGATCCCAATGCTTTGAATCCTGTTCAAGGGGCCAACTTCGATGACGGGAGCTGCGTGTACCTCGAGACCTTTGTTTACGAAGACAATTCAGGGACGATTGAGCGTCAGTACATCTATTATCATCCGGAATCGGCCCCTGCGGAATGTCCCCTGGTCTTTGTCTTTCATGGATACACCGGCAGTGCGGCGGACATCATGGAATACTCCGAGTTCAACGCCATTGCGGACAATTTTGGTTTTGCCGTTTGCTACCCCCAAGGGAGCTTGGATTCGTATGGAAATGCATTTTTCAATGTGGGGTATGAATTTCAGTTCAACGAAAATGTGGATGACCTGGCTTTCACGCTGGCTTTGAAAAATCACCTGCAAGCGACACACTCTTTGAATGAGAGTGAAGTGTACGCAACAGGCATGTCCAACGGTGGGGACTTCTGTTATTTGTTGGCATGTCAAGCCTCAGATGTGTTTCAGGCGGTGGCCCCCGTCTCCGGAATGATCATGCAAGACATCATGGATGCATGCAATCCCTCATCGTCTACAAACATTCTCGAAATCCACGGCACCAACGACGACGTGACTTACTACGACGGTGACCCCACCAACCAAGATGGTTGGGGAGCCTACCCGAGCATTCCCGAGACGATGTCGTTTTTTGCAGACTTGTACCAATTGACGGACGAGGGAACCGTAGAATTGCCCGATCTCGATTCGACAGATGGCAGTGAAGTCGAGGTGTCTGCTTGGTCCAACGAAGCGCAGTGCCCTCGTGTTGAGCTGTTCAAAGTCGTGGGAGGGGGTCACGATTGGCCAGGAGCGTGGGGCAACATGGACGTCAACGCCAGCTTGGTGGCATGGGACTTCTTCGACAGGACATGCAACTCGGGCCTTCCTTTGAGCGTCGAATCTGTCGCTCCGCAGGGGGTGTCGACCATCCAAGGCACTTGGGACATCTTGGGTCGCGATTGTTCACCCAACACACCAGGACAACTTCTCATTCAGCGCTTTTCCAACGGCCAGGTCCGGAAGGTGGTTCGACTTTCGGAGTGACCAAAACATGACGTAAGGTGTCGATATCCCATTCTGTCCGCTCATGCACCAAGAGGACTCGACTGGGCCAGGACAACAGCATGCGGGTGTCTCCCACAATCAAGCCGCGGATTAAGAACAACGCCTTTTGGGCATGGGGTTTTGTTCGATATTGACGGACATGAAGCTGAAAGACCTCGCAATCAAATATTCCCTTGAATTCTTTGTGATTGTGCTGGGGATCTCGGTGTCATTTTGGTTGAACCAAATCTCCGTTGAACAGACCCAAGAACAGGAGCGCATCAAGGTGCTTCAAAGCTTGCACGCTGAGCTTGATGAAATTGACAAGTACTGCAAGGAGAGGAAAGACAATTACCGGGACGACATCAACATTTTGAATGCACTCCTTGACGAGCGTTTTGATCCAGATCGATTTGACGGTTTGACCACGAGCAAAGCAAGGGTCGAGTTTATTCTGACCCATTACAGGGTGTTTGAACCCCCCATGAGTCAATACCAAAATGTGATTCATGCCGGTGGACTGAAATACCTCAAGTCGGACGAAGTGAATGACAAGTTGGGGCAGTTGCACAACACGTTTCTGCGTTACATGCGGACGTCAGTCAATTACGAGCGAGAGCTTAAGCAAACCTTCACACCATTTTTGACGACTGAACATCCCAGACTTCTGATTGCCAGAGGGCAAAATGCAATTGGTTTCGACGCCTACGTCAACATGCTGCATAAAGCGATTTCAGAGGATCAACGATTCGAGGCAAGCATGCTGCTGTTGTCTGGTTACCTCGAAAACAAGCTTTACTTCTTGAAGCTTTACGAAGGGATTTTGCTTGAATTGGATGCAGTCCTTTTGGCAGAACTTGAAGGGGTTTGACCCTCAAAGGGTCCCAGGAGCATAATCGTCCACGTTGACGTCACCTTTCGCTTGTTGCAATTGATCCAACATGGACTTCATGTCAAAGAAGTCTTGTTCGCTTGCCACTCGACCGTCGCGCATGGTGACAAGGGTTGTTCCTGAAAGGTCAAGTTTGTTGCCTGTGGCTGGGATGCCAAAAAACGCCCCTGTGTGTGTCCCTTTGAAGTTCCAATGCTTCACAATTTTGTCACCTTGCCCGAAGGCATCGACAATGGTGAATTCAATGTCTGTGAATCCATTGAGGTAATTCATGTAGAACTGGCGAAGACCGTCGATTCCAACGATGTTTCCTTGGTCTGTGATGATGGTCACGTCCTCTGTAAAGTGTTCCGCGCTCACAGCAAGGGTGTCTCCGTTGTTCAAAAATTCGAACCACACGTTTTCATACATCTCCAAGTCGCGCTCAAGTTGTTGCTCGGCGGTCAGAGAAGGTGAGGGCGGTGTGGTGGGTTCGGCAGGTGAATTGCAGCCTGCCAGGAAAACCAGGGATGAGGCAAGGCCAAGGGCGAAACGAGACATGGTTCAGAATTTGTCACAAGATAGAGAAATGGAACATCGGGCAAAGCCCAACTTCAATGCACCAAGCCAGGGGGGAGGGTATTCAGTTGCTGTCCTGAAGAGGTCACAGGCTCAAGGGCAATCCTGTCCGAAGTTGCCCAGCAGATGGAGCACATCTGCCACAGACACGATGCCATCGTTGTTCAAGTCAGAAGGACAGGAGGCGCACAACTGAAAAGCTTCTTCGCCATCCGGACAACCGTTGCTGTTGGTGTCCTGCATCAGAGGGTCCGTTCCTGACACAATCACCTCAAAACCGTCGGTCAACCCGTCGTTGTCGGTGTCTGCATCAAACGGATCTGTGCCGAGTTGAGGTTCCTCTGCATCGTCAAGGCCATCGAGGTCGCTGTCTTGGGACGCGGGTTGCGGCACCGAGAAATCCATGACCACTGGAAGGTGGTCCGACGCGGAATGTGTGTCGCCCTGAAGCAGCCCAAATTCCACAAGCACTTCCTCGGGCAGCGTTTCTGTCTCGAGCACGAAGGCGTGCTCCTGGTCCATCACGGCGTCGCTGTACAACACGAAGTCCAGTCGGCCAGGCGGGAAATTGCCATCTCCGTCGTCTCGCCACGTGTAGGTGAAGGGCTGATGCGTGAGCCTTGGCAAGACATCGGCCCAAGGCGTCCCGTCCCAGTCGGGCATGCCACCTTGGCCAAAGGTTTGGGTTTGAACGATGTTTCCTTCAAGCAGCGTTTCCAGTTGCTGTGCGTAACCCACCAAATTCAAATCCCCCGCGTACACGATCGGGGTGTTGACGGTCAAGTTGCCTTCGTTGTTGACGATCCACGCCATCATCTCATCGACTTGATCTTGGCGTGCAGCGTCGTTGCCACAGCAGCTCAGATGGCTGTTGATGAAGAGAACGTCCCCTCCAAGGCCGTCAGGCACGTCGATCAGGACAGGAAACTGCTTGGGCAGCTCCGTCCAAGTTTGCACATGCGGCCACACAGAGGCGGTGATCAAATCCCCATCCTTCGAGGTGTGCCAGCCTTGATCGCCGTCCAAAGGCAGCCATGTGTCAAGGAGGGTTTTGACCTCGTTGGCGCTTGTGCCCCCGCACTCGCTGAACAGGTAGACATCGGCATCCAAGGCAGGCAGGATGCGCTCATAATGGGCTTGTCGGGCAGGATGGATGAGGCCGTTGCCAAGCACGTTGTAAGCGCAGATGCGAAGGCTTGAGGGGTCGTCTTTCGCCAAGCCCAAAGGCTCCACCGCAGTTGCATTTGCCTCATTGAAGTGGTGCACAAATTCGAGTCCTTGGTTGGGCAAGTC
>DKNS01000176.1:4394-4642 GCA_002469765.1 Flavobacteriales bacterium UBA7382
GCGTCGAAGCGCCAATTCGAATTCGCTGCTGGTCACAGTGGGGGCGGGGATCAGTCCGATTTCAGAAAAATTGACCTGGTCTGCAGGACCAAAATTGGTGTATGCAAACAGGTCGTTGAAATCGATACCAAGCTCCGACCCAAACCCCTCGCGCACCGGATAACCGGTGGAGGCATCCATGTCGACGTCAATTTGGAGGAACAGGTTGTGCGGGTACAAGACATCAGTCAGGTCTAGGTCCGCCCCCA
>DKNS01000077.1:0-11112 GCA_002469765.1 Flavobacteriales bacterium UBA7382
GAGTCACCTGAGCCGCCACCGTGGTTCCATTCGCTGTAGAATGTCGGAGGGGGGAATCCACTGATGAGGTTCACGGGGGCGCCCCACATCCCAGGAGTCAGGTATATGGCCAACATCATAAAGACCAACCCGAGCGAGAAGCGGAACACCCCGATGCGCTCGAGCTTGCTGTCGTGTGGAAGCGTGAACCACCCAAACAGGTAAAAGGCGATGGCCAAACTCACTGCAATCCAAATGGCGATGAACAGCTCTCGCTGCAACAACCCAAGCTGAAGCACGAGGTCGGCGTTGCTCAGGAACTTGAAGGCAAACCCGATTTCCAACAAGCCCAACACGACCTTGACGCTGTTCAGCCAGCCTCCACTTTGGGGCAAGCTGTTGAGCCAACCTGGGAATGCGCTGAACAGCCCAAATGGCAAAGCCAACGCTGAGGAAAAACCAAGCATCACTGCGGTGGGCGCCGCGAAGGAACCCGTGGCCGCCCCAGCCAGTGCGGATCCGACCAAAGGACCTGTGCATGAGAACGACACAATGGCCAACGTGGCGGCCATGAAGAAGATGCCGACGATGCCCCCGCGGTCCGAAGCTTGGTCCGCTTTGTTGGCCCAGCTTGAAGGCAATTGGATTTCAAACGCCCCCAGAAAACTGGCACCAAACACCAACAACAAGGCAAACAGGAACACGTTGAAGATGGGGTCCGTGGAGATGACGTTCAGAACGTCTACCCCGAAAAATGCCGTCAGCGCCAAGCCCAAGCCGGTGTAAATGAAGATGATGAAGGTGCCGTAGATGAGTGCGTTTCGGATGCCTTCGGCGCGTGTTTTGGACTGCTTTGTGAAAAAGCTCACGGTCATGGGAATCATGGGGAAGACGCACGGCGTCAGCAACGCCGCCAAGCCCAAACCAAACCCAAGGAGGAACGTCCAGAGCAGGCCTTCTTCACCCTCCTCGGATTCGTCGCCTTCGCCCTCGTTCTCACCGTGGCCGGCGTCGCCACCCTCACCTGCGCCATGGTTGCAGAGGTGCTTCGAAGGCGGGCAGTAAACGGGGCGATCCGCGTCGGGGCGGACGTCTGACAATGCCACGGCGATTGGAATTTCTTCAGGGGGCAGACACATGCTCGCGTCGCACACCATGAACACCACATAGCCCTTGAGCGTGTCGGCCGAGTTGGCCCCTGACAAGTCCAGACGTTGGTGCCAAAAGACCTCTTCCTCAAAATACTTGAGGTCCATCATGAAATTGGGATCGTACTCTTCGATGGGGGTGCACTCTTCCACGTTGCCCAAGGCTTGAACGCCTGAGGGCAGGTCCAATTCAAACATGGTGGGCACCGGGCCTTCGTTGGGGTCGTTGTCCTGGCTGTAGATGTGCCAGCACGCATCCACGGAGGCGTGCACGACCAGGTCGTGGAGTCCAGTCTCTTCGCTTGGGTAGAGGGCAACATTCCAGGTCACAGGGTCTTCGATTTGGCCCCACGCAAGGGAGCCAACCACAGTGAGCCATCCGACGAGGACCAGCATGCCGAGACGCTGGAATGAAACGAGGGTGTTGGAGATCATGGGTGCGTAAACTTGGATTCAACGTCCGAGGTGTTGCAAAGATACCGAGACGTTCAAGGATGGTGGTCAGGCCGCGCCCAATTCCTCACAATTCCAACTCTTGGCCCGCTCCCAGGCCAAACCGTCGCCTCAGGGCGCCCACCACGAGGTAGACCAACGGGGTGTCCAAGGCTGCCACGAGGGTCTTGAAAAGCACCCCGTTCACCATGAGCGTCCCAAACCTCGGCCACTCAATCTCGCCCACCACGCACAACAATCCGAGCACCGTGGCGGTGTCCAAGATTTGAGAGGGGATGGTCGACAGGTTGTTCCTGAGCCAAAGATGACGTCCTTGGGTTCGACGCTTCCAGAAGTGAAAGAACCGGACATCGATGAATTGGGCCACGAGGTAAGCCGCCATGGACGCGCCCACGGCCAAGCCGGTTTGGCCAAAGACATGGTCGAACTCCGCGTCGCTCACAGGTGACCAACCTGCCGAGGTCACCCCTCCTGCCATGGTCACCATGGTCAATGTCACGAGCGACGCCACCAGACCAGACACGACCACCATGTTGGCCTTCTTTTTCCCGTACACCTCGCTGATGACGTCGGTGACCAGGAAGGTGAGGGGGTACGCCAGCAGGCCCACACTTTGCTCGAAGGTGAACCCGCCCATTTCCCAGGTGAAGAACTTGCGGAAGACCAAATTGCAACTCACCAAGCACGCCACGAACAGCCCGGCAAGCACCAAAAAGCCGCCGAGGGCGAGGTCGCGATCGCGTCCAGATAGAATCTTGGCGTCAGGCAGCGTGAGGTTCATGGTGCGGTGAAATAGGCAGGGGTTGTCCAAGAAAACCAAGCGCCTTCAAGGCCAGAATGTTCAGCGCCGATGCGGGCGTGTTCGGCGCGTTTCAGACCGGCCACCCAAAGCAGCACGCCGTCGCGCTGTCGAACCAGGACGTGTGCGTTTGGGCGTTCGGCATGGGGGAGTTTGGCCTGGGTCAAGACGTCCGACACCAAGCTCCGCCCCTTCATTCCCAGCGGCTGGATGCGGTCGCCGGATTGCCACGACCGGACCTCCACTGGAAAATCCGTGGCAGGCACCCAGCAATGGTCCAAGGTGGTGGACCTTGGGTCGGGGGGACATGCGCCGCGTTCGACGCCCAGCCCGGTCGACCCCAGCTTCTCCAGTTGTCGCGGAACGTCTTCCCATTCGATGACCACCCTGTTGGAAGCCTCTTCTCCGTCAGCGCTTAGGCCAGTGGTCCATCGGAGGTGGTCACGCTCACGGATGACCTTTTGGTTCCCAAGTGCAACGGAGGCCCCAACTTGGGCCGTGTCCATCATCAGGTCGACCACCCGTTGAGCGTGGCGTTTAGGCCAACCACTTTCTCGAAGAGCTTGGCGAAGGGACTCGAGTCCCAAGGGGGCTGCGAGAAGGGCTTTCAAGTCCCATAGGCCGGGCTTGACCTCAGCCGTGGTTCGGATGCTTTGGAGGGTGGCCTGAATCGCGCCGTTCAGGTCGGCCATTCTGGAGGCAAGCTGCCTGAAGTGCTCGCCGACTCCAGGCTGCACAGCCTCCAAGGCGGGCAACAGGTCGTGTCGGATTTGGTTCCGGCGGTAGGCGCGTTCGGCGTTGCTGGCGTCTTCCCGCCATGTCACATTGTGCGCTTCTGCGTAGGCCACCAATTCGCTTTTACGAACTTGAAGCAAAGGCTTCAACCGCGTCCCATCGTGGGGCAGCATGCCACGAAGGGAAAGTGGGTTCGCGTTTCGCATGGCTTGCAACAGCCATGTCTCGGCTTGGTCGTCGGCATGGTGTGCTGTCAATACCGCGTGGGCTTGGTGGGCCTTGCGGAGCGATTCAAACCAAGTGTGGCGCGCCTTGTGCGCTTCGCCTTGAAACCCCTGCGAACCTTGTTTCAAGTCGTTGACATCCAAGTCCAGTTGTTCGAAAGGCCATCCCCACTGCTCCGCGAGTTGCGCGACAAAGGCGGCATCGGCTTGGCTTTCTTCCCCGCGGGCATGGTGGTTCACATGAGCGACGATGGCTGGGACACGAAGCGCATGCAAGACATGCAAGAGTACGGTGGAGTCGACGCCCCCGCTGGCCCCCACAACCAGCGGCTGTCCTTGGGGCCATCTGGAGTCCAAGAGGGCGCGGTGCACTTGGCGCTCGAGGGCTGTCATCGCTCGAGGCAGATTTTGAGGGCTGCCACTTTCAGCAAGCACTCGTCGTATTCGTCGTCGCCATTGGCCAGGAGGGTCAACGCGCCACCGACTGTCGCATCCACACGGCCGCTTTCTGCCCTGTGCATCAGGCTTCGGATGACCACATTCATGTCCCAGTCGCCTTGGGCGTTTACGTATCCAATGGTGCCACTGTAGACCCCGCGACCGTGTCCTTCCAGGGAGGCAATGAGGTTCATCGCGCTGAGTTTGGGGGCGCCTGTCATGGACCCCATGGGAAACGTGGCGCGCAGGACATCTTCTGCCGTGGCTTCGGGCTGAAGCTGGCACGAGATGGTGCTGATCATTTGGTGCACCGTGGAGAAGGTGTGCAGCCCAAACAATTCGTTCACGGTCACACTCTTCGGAATGGCCACGCGGCTCAGGTCGTTGCGAACCAAGTCCACAATCATCACGTTTTCAGCACATTCCTTCTCACTCTCCAACAATCCGAGCTTCAACGCATCGTCTTCTTCGGGCGTGGCCCCACGCCGCACGGTGCCTTTGATTGGCTGGCTTCGCAGGGTGTCGCCCCGTTTTTCAAGGAACCGTTCTGGGCTGGCACAAAGGACACGGTGGTCGCCGGCTTGGATGTAGGCGGAATGCGGCGCTTTCGTGGCGGCGGCCAAACGTTCAAAGAGGGGCCAACTCGCCTGTCCAGGGGCTTGCCCTTGCCACGGCATGCAGAGGTTCATTTCATAGATGTCTCCGCGCTTCAGCGCGGCTTGCACGGCGTCGAACTTGTCGAGGTACGTCTCACGGTCCCACCCTGACGTCAACGGCTGCCAATCCCCTTCCAAGGCAGAGGGGTTTCGCGGGTCCGACGAAGGTGCATCAAGGCAAGCCAGCACATCCCGGGTCCACGGCAACGCCGCACCACGAATGACAGAAGGTTGAAGTTCCCCAGGCGCCCACTCCAGCAAGAGCTCGGGTTCCCACCAATGCAGGCTTGGCCAGCCACCGGGGTGTTCCTGTGCGGTGTTGCGGGGGGCTTCGGGGTCTGCGCCTTGGGTCATTCCAAGGCATGCATGCAGGTCGTATCCCAGCCAACCCACTGTCCAAACTCCACGGGCCGTGGCATCGGTCACAAAACGGTCCCACAAGGTCCAAGCGCCAGGTTGAGGACGGTCCACAAGAATGGACTTCGCAGCCCCCACGGCGAGCACCGCGCGTCCGGTCAACCGCTCGTCCCACAACAGCGCCACATGTTTGTGGGCGTCGACGACGGGTTGAAGGTTGGGAAGCGTGCGCACGGCCATGCGCCCAAGTTAAATGTGCAGCGCTCGGTCTTCCGTGGCGGCCAAGGCAGCTTCCTTGATTGCTTCCGTGAAGGTGGGGTGGGCGTGGCTCATGCGGGAGATGTCTTCCGCACTGGCACGGAATTCCATGGCGACAACCGCCTCGGCGATCATGTCTGCGGCACGGGGCCCGCACATGTGCACCCCCAAGATTTCATCGGTGGTGGCGTCCGCCAACACCTTCACCAGGCCGTCGGTGTCCATGCTGGCGCGTGCCCGGCCGCTGGCCTTGAATGGAAAGCTGCCGCTTTTGAAGGTGACCCCGTTGGCCTTGAGCTGCTCCTCGGTGGCTCCCACACCCGCCACTTCAGGCCAGGTGTACACCACGTTGGGGATGAGATTGTAATCGATGTGTGGGTGCTGTCCAGCAATGGTTTCTGCTGCAAACACACCTTCTTCCTCTGCCTTGTGGGCCAGCATCGCGCCACGCACCAGATCACCGATGGCGTAGATGTGCGGGACTTTGGTGCGCATGTGGGCGTTCACATCCACGCGTCCACGTTCGTCGGTGGAAAGTCCTGCCCCTTCGAGGTTCAAACCGCCGGTGAACGGCTGGCGTCCCACGCTGACAAGGCAGTACTCCGCCTTGAACGTGATTTCCTCGCCTTTGGCGTTGTCTGCTTTCACGGTGACGCTTCGGCCTGCAGCGGTGACCTCTTTCACACCGTGCTTGAGGTGGAATTTGGCCCCGAGTTTCTTCATAGATCGCATGAGCTCCTTGCCCATGGCGCGGTCCATCGTGGGGATGATGCTGTCGGCGTATTCGACGACATGCACCTCAGTGCCGAGTCGCGCATATACCGAGCCGAGTTCGAGGCCAATCACACCGCCACCGATGACCACCATGGATTTGGGCAGCTTGGGCAAGCACAAGGCTTCGGTGCTGGTGATGATGCGCTTTTTGTCCACCTCAATGAACGGCAAAGTGCTGGGCTTGGATCCCGTCGCCAAAATCACATGCTTCGCCCCAACCTTAGTGGTGCTGCCTTTTTCAGGAGTTACTGCGATGGTGTGGGCGTCGACGAACGAGCCCACGCCGTGGAGCACGTCGATGTTGTTCTTCTTCATCAAGAAGTTGATGCCCTCCGTGGTTTGGGCCACGACTTCGCCTTTGCGGGCAATCATCTGGGGGAAGTCCAACGACAGGCTGCCCACCTCAATGCCGTGGGCCGCGAACTGCTCCTTGGCTTGATGGTAGTGTTCAGAACTGTCCAAAAGCGCCTTGGAGGGGATGCATCCCACGTTCAAACAGGTGCCTCCTAGGGTGGCGTATTTCTCCACCAATGCGGTGCGCAAGCCCAGCTGCGAAGCTCGGATGGCCGCCACGTATCCTCCTGGGCCGCTTCCGATGACAACAACGTCGTACGTTTCCATGCCTCAAAGGTAGTGCGGCCGTGGAGCTTGGCGCCCTTCCGTGTTGTTTCTTTGCACCCTCCTATGTGGTCACGCCTCGCTTCCATTTTGATCCGCCATCGGATGCCCACCGTCCTGACGTTGGGTGTTTTGACGGTGTTCATGGGGTCGCAGATTCCCAATTTAAAGATGCAGTACAAGTACGGCGGCATCCTTCCCGACGACGACCCTGCCGAATTGGCGCATGCGCGCTTCTTGGAGTCTTTTGGGGCTGAAGGGAACGTGTTGGTCATTGGGGTGGAAGACAGCCAGCTTCGCACCGGGGCGGGATTGTTTGCTTGGCATGAGCTCGCCGAAGAGGTGCGGGCCCTTCGGGTGGTGGTGGATGGAGAGCCGGCGGTGATCATCGACTCGGTGTTCGCTTTGACCCATGCGTTTGAGGTGTCCAAGCACCCCGTAGAGAAACGGTTTGAGTTGGTGCCTGTGGCCCCCGAACTGGCGGACGGCATGCCGAATGCCCCGCCCATGAGTGACCAACGGGCATCGGAGATTGTGGACAAGGTTCGGTCGTTGCCGTTTTACGACGGGCTTTTGTACAATCCAGACAATGAGGCCACCTTGATGATGGTGGTGTTCAACCATGGCATGCTGAACTCCGCCCAACGGGGCACCATTGTGGAGGACATCGTCGAGGTGTCGGACCGATGGTCGGAGACGCACGGCATCGACACGCACCTGAGCGGCCTGCCGTTCATCCGAATCAGCATGACCAACAAGGTCAAGGGTGAAATCGGCTATTTCATCGGTGCAGCCATTTTGGTGACGGCGTTGTTGCTGCTTTTGTTCTTCCGGAACTTGGCTGTCGTGGGGGTGTGTTTGGCTGTGGTTGCCGTGGGTGTGACATGGTCGTTGGGCAGCATTGCGTTGTTTGACTTCCGGGTGAGCCTGCTGATGTCGCTGATTCCTCCGCTTATGATTGTGATTGGGGTGCCCAATTGCATTTACCTCGTCAACAAGTACCAAGCGGAGTTCAAGCGCCACGGCAACAAGATGATGGCGCTTCAACGCATGGTCACCAAGGTGGGCAACGCCACGCTTCTGACCAACGCGACGACGGCCTTCGGTTTTGCCACCTTCATCTTCACGCACAGCCCAGTGCTCATCGAGTTTGGAGTGGTTGCAGCGTTGAACATCATGGTCGCCTTCGGCATCAGCATCGTGTTGATTCCGGCGCTCTTCACGTGGTTGCCTGAGCCAACAGATCATCACTTGACCCACCTGGACAGGGTGTGGGTGGACCGCGTGGTGGGCACGTTTGTGCGGGCGGTTCAAGAAGGTCGAACGCGCGTGTACGTGGCCGCATTGGTGGTTGTGGCCATGAGCACTTGGGGCATGACCCAAATGCAGACCACCGGGAACATTGTGGACGACTTGCCCAAGGAGGATCGGGTGTTGACCGACCTCGGCTGGTTGGAAGACCGATTTAGGGGTGTCATGCCGTTTGAGGTGTTGGTGGACGGCCGAAAGCCAGGACAAATCTTGAATGCGGGCAACCTCCGCCGCGTGGAGAAGTTCCAGAACTTGCTCCAGGAGTACCCTGAGTTCTCGAGAAGCCTAAGCGCCGTGGATGCGGTCAAGTTTGGGGTGCAGGCGTTTTACGGGGGCGACCCCGACCGATACAGGTTGCCCAACCGGCAAGAACGGTCATTCATGGGTCCGTACTTCCGTGGCAGCGAGTCTGCCGCCTCCGACGTCGACGACGCCACGTCGGTGACGGCCAACTTTGTGGATTCATCGAAAACAGTGACCCGCATTTCTGCGAACATGGCGGACGTCGGCACGTTGGAAATGGAAGCGTTGATGGCCGAGCTTCGGCCCCGCATGGACAGCATTTTCCCGCCGGAGCGGTACGACATGACCATCACGGGCACGAGCATCGTGTTCTTGGAAGGCACCAACTACTTGGTCAAGAACTTGGCCATCTCCATGACCCTGGCCATCTTGGTCATTGCCGTCGTCATGGCGCTGTTGTTCAAAAGCGCGAGGATGGTGGGCATTGCACTCATCCCCAACCTGCTGCCGCTCCTGTTTACGGCGGGGGTGATGGGATGGACTGGCATCCCCATTAAGCCGTCTACCATCTTGGTCTTCAGCGTGGCCTTTGGCATTTCAGTGGACGACACCATTCACTTTTTGGCCAAATACAGGCAAGAACTCCAGGCCAACGGCTGGCACATCCGCAACGCCGTGCTGGCGGCGGTGAAGGAAACTGGCGTGAGCATGATGTACACGTCGATTGTGCTGTTCTTTGGGTTCTTGATGTTCGCCATGAGCGAGTTTGACGGCACGCGTTCATTGGGTATTTTGGTTTCGGTGACCCTCCTGGTGGCGATGTTCACCAACCTCATGTTGCTCCCTTCGTTGCTCATGAGTTTTGCGCAGTTCGTGACGACCAAGACCTTCGGTGAGCCGTTTTTTGACCTGCTCGACGAGGAGGAAGTGCTGGACATGCAGGCCCTTCAAGTCCAACGGGGCACAAGCCCCGGCAAGGGGGAGGAACGGCACGAAGGGTTGCGCGACCCGTCTTGAGCGGCGGGGTCCCTTATCTTTGAGTTGTGAAAGGAATTGTTCTTGCCGGTGGCAGTGGGTCGCGGTTGTGGCCCCTGACCAAATCAGTCAGCAAGCAGCTGATGCCGATCTACGACAAGCCGATGATTTACCATCCGCTGTCCACGTTGATGATTGCAGGCATCCGGGACATCCTCATCATCACCACCCTTGAAGATGCCCCTGCCTTCCAGCGACTGCTCGGCGACGGTTCGGACCTCGGGTGCTCTTTCACCTACACGGTGCAAGAGAAGCCCAATGGTTTGGCCCAAGCCTTTGTGTTGGGCAAGGAGTTCATTGGCCAGGACAAAGTGGCCCTGGTGCTCGGCGACAACATCTTTTACGGACGAGGCTTTGGTCGGACCTTGCGGGCACACACCGACCCAGAAGGCGCCACTGTGTTTGCCCATTTTGTGAACGACCCAGGTCGTTACGGCGTGGTGGATTTTGACGCCGAGGGCAAGGTCATCAGCATTGAAGAGAAGCCAGCCCATCCCAAGTCCAATTTCGCGGTGCCAGGATTGTACTTCTACGACAATGACGTTGTGGGCATCGCCGAAGGTCTCGAACCCAGTGCACGTGGGGAATACGAAATCACCGACGTGAACAAGGCGTACCTCGATGCAGGCAAACTCCAGGTTGGCGTGCTCGACCGTGGCATGGCGTGGCTGGACACCGGCACCCACGCGTCCTTGATGCAAGCTTCGCAATTTGTCCAAGTCATCGAGGAACGTCAAGGATTGAAAATCGGATGTTTGGAAGAGATCGCCTGGCGCATGGGCTTCATCGACGACGCGCAACTTGAGTCGCTTGCCCAACCGCTTTTGAAGAGCGGCTACGGCACCTACCTCATGAACATCCTGAAGCGCGGGTTGTAATTCGCCTAACCGCCAAGTCATGAGCTCCTCTTCCCGTGAATCCCAGTGGCGAGATGCCTTGCAGCAAGCCCTCACCCGCTTTCTGTCGCCTTACTCAGAAGGGGCCGCAGATGGCTTGTACGACCCCATTCACTACCTGCTTTCCTTGGGGGGCAAACGCATTCGTCCCGTGTTGGCTTTGGCGGCGTGCGAAGCCGAGGGAGGAGACATGTCTGATGCGATGCCGACGGCCATGGCTGTGGAATTGTTCCACAACTTCACCCTGATGCACGACGACATCATGGACGAGGCTCCCCTTCGTCGCGGACGTCCTACTGTGCACAAGAAGTGGGACAACAACGCAGCCATCCTGTCTGGCGATGTCTTGTACACTTTGGCGCTTGAGGCGCTGGAAGGCACACCGTCCCACGCCCTGGCCGGTGCGCTGTCCATGTTCAACACAACTGCCCGGGAAGTCTGCGAAGGTCAACAGTCCGACATGGCGTTCGAGTCTCGGGATGAGGTGGCGGTGGACGCATACTTGGAGATGATTCGGCTCAAGACGTCGGTCCTTTTGGCGGCGTCTGCCGCAATGGGCGCCATGTGCGCTGGGGCGTCCAAAGAGCGCGTCGAGGCGTGGTACTCCTACGGCCTTAACGTGGGCCTGGCGTTCCAGATCCAGGACGACTTGCTTGACACGTTTGGCGAAAGTGGAAGCACCGGAAAGCAAGTGGGGGGTGATATTTTGAGCGACAAGAAGACCCTACTTTGGCTCACAACTCAAGCCCAAACCAAGGGCCGAGAAGTGTTGGGACAGTGGACAGGCATTCAACCGGCTTCAGGTACGGACCGGGCTGAAGCCAAGATCCGGGCCGTGCGTGCGGCGATGCTGGCAGCTGGCGCAGACCGATTCGCCCGTGAGCGCATGACTTCCAACGCGGAATTGGCGGTGGGTGCCCTTGAACAATTGAACTTGTCCGATGCGGCCGCAACCTGGTTCGTGGGATTGGCAGATCACGTGACGTCGCGAAGCCACTGATTCGCGAAGCGGGGCGTATCTTTATACGCGCAAAACGACCCTGTCCTCATGGACCCACTTTCTTTTTTGAGCAACGCTGAACCCGGCGCGCTCGATGCCATGTACGCTCGTTACTTGCAGGACTCCGAATCGGTGGACCGCTCGTGGCGACTTTTTTTTGCTGGATTTGACCTGAGCCGCGCCCAGTA
>DKNS01000077.1:11509-12924 GCA_002469765.1 Flavobacteriales bacterium UBA7382
GTACCGGACCCGGGGACACCTCTTCACCCAGACCAACCCTGTTCGGGCCCGCCGGACTTACCTGCCCACTTTGGATTTGGTGCAGTTCGACCTGAGCGAGACTGACTTGAACACTGTGTTTCAAGCGGGCAGTGAAGTGGGGTTGGGGCCTGCGACCTTGAAGGACATTGTGGCGCACCTCGAAGCGACCTACTGCGAGTCGATCGGGATTGAGTATATGTACATCCGACAGCCGGAGCGCTTGACTTGGATCCGCGAACGCATCGAGTTGGTGAACCGCCCGCGCTTGGACGCGGCTGGCCGGAAGCACGTGCTGAAGAAAATCAGCCAAGCGACCTTGTTCGAGGAATTCCTGCAGAAGAAGTTCGTGGGACAAAAGCGCTTCTCGCTCGAAGGTGGAGAGAGTCTGATCCCGGCCTTGGACGCCATGATTGAGTCGGGCACCACCCGGGGCGTGAAGGAAGTTGTAATTGGCATGGCACACCGTGGTCGCTTGAGCACGCTGGCGCACATTTTGGGCAAGCCCTACGCCAACATCTTCAGCGAGTTCGAAGGCAAAGCGTATGACGACGACGGACTTTTTGACGGCGACGTCAAGTACCACCTTGGCTACTCGCGAAAGCAGGTTGCGGACACCGGAGAGGAAGTGACCATCACCCTGGCGCCCAACCCCTCGCACCTCGAGGCGGTGGACCCGGTGGTGGAAGGCATCGCCAGGGCGCGCATCGACGCCCACGGCGGCGACGAGGCGAGCGTGCTCCCCATCCTTGTCCACGGGGATGCGGCCATCGCAGGTCAAGGCGTGGTGTACGAAGTGGCCCAAATGGCTGGCCTTGAAGGCTACCGCACTGGCGGCACCGTGCACCTTGTGGTGAACAACCAGGTGGGTTTCACCACCAACTACCTCGACGCACGGACGTCAACCTATTGCACCGACGTGGCCAAGGTCACCCAGGGTTTGGTCTTTCACGTGAACGCCGACGACGTGGAGGCTGTGGTCCAAGTGATGAACATCGCCTTGGATTACCGCCAGACGTTCCAACGGGACGTGTTCATCGACTTGTTGGGCTACCGGAAGTACGGCCACAACGAGGGCGATGAACCCAAGTTCACCCAGCCCAAGCTGTACAAGGCGATTGGGGCTCATCCGTCTCCGCGGGAGATTTACCTTCAAAAGTTGTTGGCCGACGGCTCGGTGACCGCCGAGGATGCCGACGTCATGAAGACCGCATTGGGCGAGTCCATGGAGGCCGGCTTCGAGGAGGCCAAGTCCATGCAATTGTCGGTGGTGGACGATTTCTTAAGCGAGCTCTGGGAGAACTACCGGCCCGCCCAGGAAGAAGAGTTGACCACGTCCCCCAAGACAGGGGTGCCGAAGAAAAAGCTGGTGGCTTTGGCCACCCGCATGAGCACGT
>DKNS01000130.1:0-122 GCA_002469765.1 Flavobacteriales bacterium UBA7382
TTCATGAGCCGCCCCACAGAAGAGGTCTACAGAATTGTCAACGACTGAAAGCTGTTGGCCAATTGGTCCCAGCAACGCATAAGGGACTGAGGAACCCAGTAAATGGTCCACAACAGCCCCGC
>DKNS01000130.1:417-3187 GCA_002469765.1 Flavobacteriales bacterium UBA7382
CCCAGTAAATGGTCCACAATAGCCCCGCAAAGCCGCCCGCCATGTGTGCGTCGTGGGCCACCCTTGTGCCCGACTTGGTCGCCATGCGGGATTCGTACCAAAAAAACAACACACCAGCCAAAGCAGCAGGAATGGGGACGACGAAAAAGAGCAACAAGGTGTGGGTCGGATGGAGCACGATGTACGACACCAACACTGCACTCACAGCTCCGGAGGCTCCCAAGCTTCTGTAACTTGAATTGTTCTTGTGTTTAGCCAACGCTGGAAGACTCCCCGCAACCAAGGAGAATACATACAGCCCTGGCAAACCTGCAAGCCCCAGAAATCCAAGGTCAGTCTGAACCGTTCGTCCAAATTCGTACAACACGAACATGTTCATGGCCAGGTGCATCCAATCGGCATGCACAAATCCATGCGACAGCAACCGCCACCATTCTTGATGTCGATGAACACGTGTGGGAATGAGCATCCATCGGACCTTGTCGACGGACTCCATCCACTTCCAAGACACCAAGCTCGTGGCCATCACCACCAAGGATAGGAAGTCCATCGTTCAAGAGCTGTGGTCGGCCACAATCACCCACTCCCCTCGAATGCGACGCCAAAGCAAAGTGTACATGCCCTGGGCATCCGGTTGGCCTGTCTTTCGCAAGTGCCACCCTCCGACCAAAAATCCCGAACGTCGCGAAATCCGCGTCCAACATTCGTTGCGAAATGTCAGGGTTCCCATGTCAGCTTGAGTGGGATATCCATGTTGATATCGCTCCAAGGTGGCCGAATGGCCCCGTGTGATGCCCGACTTCGCAACGAACAACAAACTGTCGCTCTGCCAATACCCTTCCATGAAACCTTCAAGATCGCCTTGATTCCAAGCTTCCATTTGGACGGACATGACACTGGCCACCTGCTCGGGCATGTTCGCCACATGAAGACGTGAATCTTGGGCACGCAATTGGAACCACATGCCCAACAAGCACACGCACAAACACACCAAGCGTCGCGTCGACATAGCGCTTGTCATCAGACGTTGAACCGGAAGTGCATGATGTCGCCGTCTTCCACCACGTAATCCTTGCCCTCCACGCTCAATTTGCCCGCCTCCTTGATCGCCTGCTCGCTGCCAAGATCGACGAAGTCAGTGTATTTCATCACCTCGGCGCGGATGAATCCTTTCTCGAAATCGGTGTGGATGACGCCCGCCGATTGGGGCGCCGTAAACCCTTTCCGGATGGTCCACGCTCGCACCTCTTTTTCTCCAGCCGTGAAGTAGGTCTGCAAGTCCAACAAATTGTAGGCCGATCGGATCAATTTGGCCACCCCTGGCTCGTCCAAACCGAGGTCATCCAAAAACATGGCACGCTCCTCATGGTCCTCCAACTCAGCGATGTCCGCTTCGATGGCCGCCCCCAAAACGAGCACTGCAGCACCTTCATGTTGAGCCACATCCTTCACGCGGTCAACGTGAGCATTGCCGGAAACCACAGACCCTTCGTCCACGTTGCAAACGTAGAGGATGGGCTTGGATGTCAGCAATTGCATCTCCGACATCAAGGGCTCCTCAAACTCCTCCAATTCCAAACCACGCGCACTCAACCCCTGTTCTAGATGCCCCGTCAGGCGCGTGTAGAATGTCATTTGCTTGACGGCATCCTTGTCTCCTGTTTGAGCCGCTTTTTTCACTTTGATCATCCTTGACTCTACAGTCTCAAGGTCTTTCAATTGCAGCTCCGCATCAATCACTTCTTTGTCTCGAATGGGGTCCACGCTGCCATCGACGTGCACAATGTTGTCATCTTCGAAACAGCGCAGCACGTGAAGGATGGCATCGGTGGTCCGAATGTTGCCTAGAAACTTGTTGCCCAACCCCTCCCCTTTGCTGGCACCTTTCACCAAGCCCGCGATATCCACAATTTCCACCGTGGTGGGCACCACATTTTGAGGCTTGACCATGTCGGCCAAGGCGTTCAACCGGGGATCAGGCACTGTGATGACCCCAAGATTGGGCTCAATGGTGCAGAAGGGGAAATTGGCGCTTTGGGCCTTCGCGTTGGAAAGGCAGTTGAAGAGGGTGGATTTCCCGACGTTGGGGAGTCCTACGATG
Source organism: Flavobacteriales bacterium UBA7382 (assembly GCA_002469765.1). Taxonomy (GTDB): domain Bacteria; phylum Bacteroidota; class Bacteroidia; order Flavobacteriales_D; family Sanyastnellaceae; genus UBA11663. Next base: position 2,519 of record DKNS01000130.1, read on the forward strand.
CCGCATTGCAATGCCATGATGGGTCCGTTTTAAGGGGCTTAACAGGGCAGTGAAGGTACGCCTTGGATGCCTTCAAAAAGGCCCCTTGGTTTTTCCATAGGTTATGCACATACCTCTGCCTACGCGTCCACCATCAGGTAGTTTTGTGACATGAATCACGGAGAACTCCAGGCTACCGCCACCCAAGTCCGACGCGACATCGTTCGCATGGTCCATGCTGTTCAAAGTGGCCATCCGGGGGGCTCTCTGGGATGCACTGACCTCTTGGTGCAATTGTACTTCGACACCATGAACGTGAGCCCTGATTCCTTCGACATGGATGGCCACGGGGAAGATCTATTCTTTTTATCCAACGGACACATCAGCCCGGTGTGGTACAGCGTACTTGCCCGCCGCGGATATTTTCCTGTTTCAGAGTTGGCCACGTTCCGCAAGTTGAATTCACGTTTGCAAGGCCACCCTGCCACAGAAGAAGGTCTGCCAGGCATCCGTGTGGCCTCAGGGTCGCTGGGACAGGGACTCAGCGTGGCCCTTGGTGCCGCCCAAGTCAAAAAGCTCGCCGGGGAAGACACGTGGGTTTATTCCCTGCATGGGGATGGCGAATTGCAGGAAGGCCAAATTTGGGAAGCGGCCATGTACGCCGCCCACCACAAGATTGACAACATCTTG
>DKNS01000092.1 GCA_002469765.1 Flavobacteriales bacterium UBA7382
GGTGTACAAGGCCGAGGCAAAGTTCCTGAGGGCGTACTACCACTTTGAACTGTTTCGCCACTTCGGGCCCATTCCCGTGGTCACCGAGCCGCTCGATCCAAGCGACGTCAACCTCGCACGAAACACCATGTCTGAAGTGATGAGCCAGGTGGTCAAGGACTGCCAAGAGGCCGCCGAGCTCTTGCCCACCATCGCCCCTTCAGGAGAAGAAGGACGCGCCACAAAAGGAGCCGCTTATGCCCTGATGGGTAAGGCCTACCTGTATTGGGCAGACCTGGGTGGCGACGATGGCGCACGCTTCGACGAAGCGGCTGCCGCCTTCCAACAGGTGGTCGACCTCGGGTTGTACCAACTCGTGGACGACATGCAGGAGCTGTACAACTTCGGTGTGCGCAACACCGTGGAAGCTGTGTTTGAGATTCAGCACAATCCGCTCTGGTCCAGCGACTGGGGGTGGTTTGAAGGCATTGATGGAAACGGCATCATTCAGCTGTGCGGCATCCGAGGCCTGTGTGCCGACCATCCCGACTACGAAGCTGGTTGGGGGTTCATGCCGATTTCAGAAGGTCTTTGGAACCACTTCCTCGAAGACGACACGTACCGCCGAGACGTGGCCATCGTGTCTGAAGACGAGTTGGCTCAGGATTTGGAGGATGCGGGCGCCAACTGCGACCCCGTTATCGACATCACACAAAACAACCCCAACGACTTCACCGGCTACTGGCAGGAGAAGTACTCCAACTACAAGTCTTACGCCGGGACCAACGTCAACGGTGGGAACGAGCACTTGACCAAAGCCCAAAACACCCACGTGTTCCGGTACGCCGACGTGTTGTTGATGTTGGCTGAGGCCTTGCACCGCGGAAGCGGCAGCGACAGCGAAGCCATGCTTCACATCGACATGGTTCGCGAACGGGCTGCGGGCCCTGGCGACAACGGCGGGTCCTTCCGGACGTCATCCGTGGTGATGGCTGAAGAAGGCTGGACCCTGCAAGACCTCATTTGGTACGAACGCCGTGCTGAATTGGCTTGCGAAGGAGACCGTTGGTTCGATTTGGTGCGCTCTGGAAGGGCCAACGCCAGCTTGTTCGTGGGCGATGGCAACAAAGAAGCCAACTTCAACGAAGAAGACCTGTGGCTTCCCATCGCCTTTGAGGAAACGGTCTTGGCCACCCAGCTGACCACCTACCCCGACGATTCCCTGTTCGACTGATTACAACCTTACTTCATTTCAAATCAATTCCATGTTTCAATCCTTGACAAAACACCTCCCCGTCTTGACGATGGTGGCGCTGGTGTGCTTCGCAATGGTGAGTTGCGAAAAAGATCCCCCAGAACCCAATGTGGTCATCGCCAGCTTTCAATACGAAATCAGCGCGGACAACTGGGCTGAGGTCACTTTCACCAACTACTCCCAGAATGCCACATCGTATGTGTGGGATTTTGGCGACAGCAACACCAGCACGGACGAAAACGTAACCCACACCTTCGCCGAGGGCGGAGAATACGAGGTCACATTGACCGCCACAGGCGAGGCTGGGAGTGCAACCCGCACTGAGGCCGTCATCGTGACAGACCCCAACACTGCAGGACAATTCCTGGCAGGCTCAGAAGGCAAGGTTTGGCACCTCGACCGTGAAGGTGTGGCGCTGAGCATTGGCCCAGGCATCGGGGATGACTCCTGGTGGTCCTTGGGTGGCGTCACCCCTTCTGGAGAACGTCCATGTGTGTTGGACGACTCGTTCACCTTCAACCCGGACGGTTCCGTGATCATGAACACCGGAGGCACCATCTTCGTCGATTCTGACAACAACGGAGGTTGGCTTGGACAGCCTGAAGGTTGCCACGACGAAAGCGAAGACGGATTGTTCACCGGACCAGGCGGCGAAGACCTGAGCGCCTTCGCCAATGGCGGAGACTACACCTACGACTACAACACCTCTGCCGGGACCATCACCTTGAATGGCTTCGGAGCGTACATCGGTCTCCCTCAAAAGACCAACAACGGCGACCAGTACGTGCCAGTCAGCGAAAAAGTATATACCATTTTCTACACGGAGACTGGAGACGTGTTCGACCGAATGAACGTGGCCATGGCGGCCGCGGATGGATCCAGTGCCTGGAACTTCTATTTGGTGAGCTACCACAATCCGGACGACCTACCTCCCATCCCTGCGGTGGTCCCGACGGCGGCCTTCACCTACGTCAAAGAAGGCAACGTGGTGGAATTCACCAACGCCTCCAGCAACGCGACCTCCTACCTCTGGGAGTTCGGAGACGGTGCCACCAGCACCGACCTCAATGCCGTGCACATTTACTCTGGTGACGGAGACTACACCGTGACCTTGACGGCCTACGACGACGCCATGATGAGTGGGACGACCTCGCAAGTGATTTCCATCAGCTCTGCGGTCTTCACAGCAGCGGACTTGTCCAGCCCAGAAGGCAAGACTTGGAGGTTGGATGGCGAAAGCAGCTACATCGTGGGTCCTGGCCAGAACAGCGGTGCATGGTGGAACGGATTGGATGCTGCAGGCGTCATTGAGCGCGCTTGTCAGATGGACGATGAGTTCACGTTCTTCGACGACGGCACCATGGTCTTCAACTCCCAAGGTCAAGTTTGGGCTGAGGATTACATGGCTGGCGCATTCGCGTGCACCGACGACGCCGCATTGACATCTCCATTCGATGCCTTCGGATCAGGCACCCACTCCTTCACAGCCACAGACAGTGAAATCACGGTGAACGGCTTGGGCGCTTACATCGGCTGGAACAAGGCCTACAACCTCGGAGAATTGCCTGCCGACGGCACAGGCATGCCACAATCCACCATCACGTATGAAGTGTTCGATTACACGTCCAACGACGGCGTGGA
>DKNS01000156.1 GCA_002469765.1 Flavobacteriales bacterium UBA7382
ATGATGTCCAAAAACGCCAAAAACGACCCATTCTCGGCCACTCGGTGGCAGGGGATGTCGCCCGCCACAATCTTGCTGAATATGGAGGCCATCAACGAGAGATTTCCAAAATCTCAAAGGGGATGACGCCCGCAGGTACCGACACCTCGGCAATGTCTCCCACGGCCTTTCCAAGCAATCCTTTTCCAATGGGACTGTCGACGGAAATCTTCTTCTCGGCGAGGTTGGCTTCGTTCTCGGCCACCAAGGTGTAGGTCACTTCGGCGCCGTTCTTCTGGTTCTTGATGCGGACCTTGCTCAGGATGAAGACCTTGCTGTTGTCGATGTCCGAGTCGTCGATGACGCGGGCATTGGCAAGCAGGTTTTCCATCTTGTTGATTTTGGCCTCGAGCATGCCTTGCGCTTCCTTGGCGGCATCGTATTCGGCGTTCTCGCTCAAATCTCCCTTGTCCCGAGCCTCTGCGATTTGCTGAGAGATTTTGGGACGCTCGACCGTCTTCATCTGATGGAGTTCATCTTTCAGATTCTGAAGGCCTTCAGCGGTGTAGTAAGAAACGTTCGACATGGTGTGTGATTCAGAAAGGAAGGTTGGTGGTGCGCTTTCGCGACGAAGTCTCCCGCGATGGGTGAGAACACAAACGAGAGGGCGTGTGGCCCTCTCGTTTATGAAAATAGGAAAGATTCCGCGGATGTCCTCTTACAGGGAGATTTTCACGCCGAGCGTGTGGGTCCCGTTGAAAGGATTTGTCGTGCGGTAGCTGTAATCGAGTTTCAAGGTGGCGCCCTCGCCTGCAGGCAGGTTCAAGCCAATGCCACCAGCAGGACCGGTGTAAGCCGTGGTCACGTCTTGGCCTCCGATCAAGCCTTGCTCCCAGAGGTAGCCTCCGCGAAGCACGAGGCGGTCACCGAGGTTTGCTTCCAAGCCTCCACCAAACTGATCCTTGGTGAAGCTGTTCGACACAAACTGGCCGGTGGCGGTCACCACGGTGTTGTCGTTGGACACGACGTCCACAGCGACACCGATGTTGACCAATGAGGGCAACTCGTACTTCTCAGAGCGTTGGAACACTGTCAGCGCTTCGTCGGCACCTTGGGGCGTTGCTGTGACGGTCAAGCCATCACCCGCGTAACGCATGGGGGCACCCACATTGCGAAGGGCAATGCCAAAACGCAATCCGTCGTTCTCACCTGTCACGTAGCGAATGCCTGCATCGAAGCACACCCCGCTCGCGCGGACATTGCTGATGCTTTCGCTGACAATGCGCATGGTCAAGCCACCGTAGATGGAATTGGAGAACTCCTTTGAGTAGGTGACACCAATGTTGCTGAACGCAGGCGAGAACGAGCCAATGCCGCCTTCAGGCAGATCCTCCGTGGTGATGGGGATGTCGCCCAAGCTCATGCTTGTGACGCTCAAACCGAGCACGCCAGAGTCGCCCACTTTGGTGGCGAAGCCCAGCGAGTTCAATGAGATGCCAGTTCCGCCGAGGTACATGCTGTTGGCGAAGGCAATTTCATTGCGCTCCACAAAGGCGAGACCTGCGACGTTCAAGAACGTGCTTTCCAGTCCTTTCACAGAGGCCATGTTGCTTCCGGCCAAACCGTTTGACGCGGCCCAAGGGTTGATCAAAAGTTGACCAGCACCCGCGGAACCTGCACGGTCAGGGTTGCCAGCAAAGGCTGTTCCAAAGGCCATCAAGGCCATGAGGAGGAGGGATGTATGCTTCTTCATGAGAGGTTGCAAATCAGAAGTTGTCAAGGTCAACAGGACGCATCACGCCGAACCATTTGCGGATGGCTTGACCGACTCCGGGGACGTCAATGTGGATGATGTAGACGCCACCGGCGATGGGCACGTTGGCTTCGTTCTTGAGATCCCAGTCCACAAAGGTCAAGGGATCGGCTTTGTCGTAGGTCCGAATCAACGTGCCAGACAGGTTGTAAATGCGCACCGTGCAGACCTCTGGGAGGTTCACAATCTTGACGCGGTTGTCGAGCTTGTTGGTCTCGTATTGGCTGTAGGCGTAGTACGGGTTGGGCACCACGTTGATTTCCTCGAGCATCTCTTCAAGCACCGTCACCTCGTTGACCCGCGTGGCCACATCCTCCGTAGAGAAGGTGTACAGGGGGTCCCAGTTGTTCTTGGCGTTGTCGACGTTGTTGGTGTTGACGACGATGGAGCTGTACTTGTCGTACGGACGTGCCACACGCAGGCTCACACGCGTTTCGTTGGGGATGAGTCCCTCTTCGACAGGCAACATGGGGAAGTCCGCATTGCTGAGTGCCGAGCCCACCCATGCACAGTCGCGGAACGCGCGGCGCTCCGAGCTGATGTTGGGGTCCAAGAGCTGTTCCATGAGGAAGGCACCCTTGTCGTAGGCACGCATGCGGTTTTCCGTACCTGACGCGGCCTGACCGTTCTTGAAGACGTAGATCCAGTGCTGCCCACCCGAGTATCGTGCGTTGGGCGACGGGTTCCAGATCATGTCCTTTCCGTTGTCGGCGCTGAGCCACGAGTCTTCGCCAAAGGCCATGTTGAGACGCTCCCCTGTGGAGAGGTCGATGGCGTAGCCTGGGAACCATCCCATGCCCACGTTGCTGGTGAGGTTGGCCTCTGATGCGTTGCCACCTTCGCCCACCGTGCGGCCTTTCTTGTCGACGGACGCATGACGGCGGAGGTTCATCTTTTCAATGGAACCTGAAGCGCCTGTGGCGTTCTCTGCAAGCACGTTGTTGGGCTGCATCTCCAAGACGGGGCAGCGCGTCCACTTGTCGGTGTCGCTGGTGAAGACGACGTCGATGCTTGTGGTGGACTCTGGCGTGTTCCACTGTTGCAAGCGGATGAGATCGCCACGTGTTGGCGCGTACAACGGCGTGAACTCGTAGGTCGTGCCGGAGGCAGGATCTTCGACGTTGGCCTCGGTGTACGACACCACGCTGTAGGGTGCCCACGTGCCTCCGAGGAAGCCCTCGTACACTTCGTCTTCGTCCATCAAGTCGTTGTAGACAAGCTCGTAGGCCGACTCGTCGTCGCCTTCCTGCGTGCCGGAACGGATCCAGTTGTCCTCGGTGAAGCCTTCGCCATCCGGCAAGCCCAAGAGCCACGGCTCCTGAGGGTTGGAGAAGGTGATGGACGATCCGAGCACAGTGGCCACGTCGGTGCCTGAAGGGTACACCGTCTGGTGCACCGTCACGCCGAGGCCCCATTGCAAGATGAGCTGCTCGTTGAGCACATCGATGGTGCGGTCGCTGGTGACAATGGCTTTGGCCGAGTCGCTGGATGTCACGGCCGTGTCGAGCATCGTGGTGTTGGTGAGCACCCACTCCACATCTTCACCTTCATCGAGGTCACCGGCTTCACCCAAGACGCGCAATTCAAACTGGGCGTTGGGCACAGAAAGCGGATCCACCACGCGGACAGAGACAGGGCCGCTGCCGCCTGCGTAAGTCACCTCGGCGAGCTTGCCGTTGCCACTGGCCACAAGGGCGTCTTCGCTTTCCACCGTCAAGGCCACGTCGTTGAGGCCGTTTCCTTGGCCCTCAAGGCGCGTCAAGGTCACACCGTCGCCGTAAGCGGCAGCCTGAATCAAACCGCCCGACTCGGGCGTGGGCTTGTGGGGCGTGCCGCTGTAAACGCGGATGGAACCCACGGCGGCCTTACGAGA
>DKNS01000042.1 GCA_002469765.1 Flavobacteriales bacterium UBA7382
ACGCGGACCAACTCACCATCGGTCCTGACGGCACAGTGTCGAGCAACGCCACCACCGGGGTGACCCTTCCTCCATACTCTGTACGGGTGGGGTTGGCCATGAACTTTTGATCCCATTCTGCCTGACCCTCAGGACGTGCGCATCGCCTCCACCGGAGGCATGCGCGCGGCTTGACGGGCCGGCGCAAGGCCCGCGACAAGCCCCGATGTGACGGCCACCGCCAAGGCAATCAACACCCTCTTGGGTGCGATGTGCAACGTCATCCCCACATCCGCAAGGTTGACCCCCCAGACCAAGAGTTGGATTGCCAAAAGCGCGAGCAGCGCACCGAACACGCACAGCGTCACAGCCTCGAATAAAAATTGGATCAAAATGAAGGCGTTCTTGGCGCCGATGGCCTTCTGGACGCCGATGATTTTGGTCCGCTCACGCACCGACACAAACATGATGTTGGCGATGCTAAAACACCCGACGAGGATGGCGAAGATGGCAATGAACCATCCGCCAGCCGCGAGGTTCGCGAAGATGCTGTCCAAGATGCCTGTCAGCATTTCCATCCGATTGACGGAAAAATCATCTTCTCGGCCCGGTCGAACCCGCCGCACCGCACGCAGCTGTTGCACAAGCTCATCCTCCAACGCGGCCAAGTCGACGCCAGGTTTAGCCTTGATGGCAATTTGGGCGTTGTCGTCGGCACGCGAATCGCAGATGCGGGGCGCGAAGGCAGAGGGCACAAGCATGAACTCATCCAGCCCCGTCGACACCACACTTTCACCTTCCTGGCCAAGCACACCGATGACCTCCATCCGAATGCCCCGCACTTTCAACGTTTGCCCCACCGCGTCGTGGCGGCCAAACAACTGCTGGGCCACTTCGTAACCCACCACGGCCACAGGACTGCCCGCCGCGCTTTCGCTCGCGCTGAAGTAACGGCCGTGAACAATGTTCAAACTGACGACTTGGTCGTATTGGTGCGACCCCGCACCCACGACGACCCCGGGCATCCTGTTGTTCCCTGCTTCCGCGTCCAAGAACGTCTTGGATTGGTACATGCCGGCCGAAGCCAGCGTCAACCTTGGCATCAAGAGGTCGAGGTCACGCTCTGTCGGCGGGCGGCGCTGCACATACTTCCACCATGGGTAATCGCCCCCTGGGGACCAAGGCCATTTGGTCACAAACAGCACATCGTCGTCCAGCATGTTGAACGTGTCGCGCAGCTCGGTTTCCAGCGAATCGACCACCGTGAACACCGCGCTGATCACAAAGATGCCGACCATCACCCCGAGCAGGCTCAGGAAAGTGCGCAAGCGATTGGTCCAAATCGCGTGCCAAGCAAAGGACAAACTCTCCCGAAACAACCGAAACCACAACATGCAGCGAAGCTACTGCATCGTAGATTTGGGCCTTTCCAAAACCCCGCATTTCTCAGGTCATGTCAGACGCACGCCACATCAAATCTGCACTCATCTCAGTCTTCCACAAGGACGGTTTGGAACCCATTGTGGCTGAATTGAAGCGCCTCGGGGTGACCATCTACTCCACCGGAGGCACGCAAGCTGCGATTGAAGCTATGGGTGCCGACGTTGTGCCTGTGGAGGCAGTGACCGATTACCCGTCGATCTTAGGCGGACGTGTAAAGACGCTCCATCCCAAGGTGTTTGGAGGCATTTTGAACCGCCGCAACCACGAAGGAGACCAAGCCCAAATGGCGGAGTACAACCTGCCCAACATCGACCTGGTCGTTGTGGACCTCTATCCGTTCGAAGCGACTGTGGCGAGCGGAGCCTCGGAGGCAGACATCGTGGAGAAAATCGACATTGGGGGCATCGCCCTGATCCGCGGCGCGGCCAAGAACTTCAAAGACGTGGTCGTCGTGCCATCCATGAACGACTACGGCACCCTGGTCGAACTCTTGAAACGTGACGGCGTGACCAGCTTGGACGAACGAAAGGCCCTCGCGGCGCGGGGTTTCCGGGTGAGCTCGCATTACGACACCATGATCCACGCCCACCTCAGCGAGTCGGGCTTGGACCAAGGCGGCGTGGACACGTTGAACCTGAGCGTACCCCAAAGCAGAACCTTGCGGTACGGTGAAAACCCTCACCAGGCAGGCCAATACTTTGGCGACTTGGACAGCCTTCTCAAGCCCTTGCATGGCAAATCGTTGTCGTACAACAACCTCTTGGATGTGGATGCGGCAGTGCAGTTGATGGAGGAATTCAAGGACGACGCCCCGACGTTTGCCATCCTCAAGCACAACAACGCCTGTGGATGCGCCATACGTGACACCTTGGCCCAAGCTTACGCCGACGCCTTGGCCGGCGACCCGACGAGCGCCTTCGGTGGCGTGTTGATTGCCAACCGAGCCATTGATTTGGCCACCGCCAACCACATCCACGAGCTCTTCTGCGAGGTGGTCATTGCCCCCGGGTTCGACGACGATGCATTTGCAGCCTTGTCCCGCAAGAAGAACCGCATCCTCCTTGAGCGCCAGCCCGGCGAGTTGCCCAAGTCCACCGTGCGTTCTGCCCTGAACGGGTACTTGGTCCAGGTGCGGGACAACGGCATGGAGGCGGCCGACTCTTGGACGTGCACCACGGCAGCCGGCAGGCCAGAAAGTGCGGAGGACTTGCTGTTTGCATTGAAGCTCGTCAAGCACACAAAGTCCAACACCGTGGTCTTCGTCAAGAACGGCCAACTCTTGGCCAGTGGCACCGGCCAAACCAGCCGCGTCGACGCGCTGAAGCAGGCCGTGGAGAAGGCCAAGAACTTCGGGTTTGACTTGAACGGCTCGAGCATGGCCTCGGACGCCTTCTTCCCCTTCCCAGATTGCGTGGAGCTCGCGGCCGATGCCGGGGCGGTGGCGGTCATCCAACCGGGAGGCTCCATCAACGACCAAAAAAGCATCGACGCTTGCGACGCGCGTGGCCTCGCGATGTATACCACCGGAGTACGCCACTTCCGCCACTGATTTCACACCCGTTGGCAACTGGCTTCAGCGCGCTGGAGCCAAAGTGAAACTTATCAACCATCGGCGCATATTGCCTTGGATTGGCGCGGCGTGACGGGTCCACCCGTCTACCTTTATGATATGGGATTGTTCGACTTTTTCACGCAGGAGATTGCCATGGATTTGGGCACGGCAAACACCATCATCTACTACCAAGACAAGGTGGTGGTGGACGAGCCCTCCATCGTCGCGAAAGACCGAATGACAGGCAACGTGGTGGCCATTGGTCGCTTGGCTCAGCAAATGCACGGGAAAACCCACAAGAACATCGAGACCATCCGTCCGTTGAAGGACGGTGTCATCGCGGATTTTGAATCTGCCGAACAGATGATCAAAGGGATGATCAAGCTCATCTCGGGGAAGAAGTCTTGGTTCAACCCCACCCTGCGCATGGTCATTTGCATCCCCTCCGGCATCACAGATGTGGAAAAACGCGCCGTGAAAGACAGCGCGGAACATGCAGGCGGCAAGGAAGTCTACCTCATCCACGAACCCATGGCGGCGGCCATCGGGATAGGCATCGACGTGGAGGAGCCGATGGGCAACATGATTGTTGACATCGGCGGCGGTACTTCAGAAATCGCCGTGATCGCATTGGGGGGCATCGTAACCGACACCAACATCCGTGTGGCAGGAGACGAGTTCACCCACGACATCGAAGACTACATGCGCCGCCAGCACAACATCTTGATTGGCGAGCGCACAGCAGAACAAATCAAGATCGCCGTCGGTGCGGCCCTCACCGAGTTGGAAAACCCGCCAGAGGATTACGCAGTCCACGGCCGCGACTTGATCACAGGCATCCCCAAGGAAATTGTCGTGTCCTACTCTGAAATCGCCGGTGCACTGGACAAGAGCATTTCCAAGATCGAAGAGAGCATCCACAGCGCACTGGAGAACACCCCGCCAGAGCTGTCGGCAGACATCTTCAAGACAGGCATCTACCTCGCCGGAGGCGGAGCCCAACTTCGCGGGTTGGACAAGCGCATTCAGCACAAGACCAAACTCCCCGTTCACGTGGCGGACGATCCGCTTCACGCCGTGGCTAAGGGAACCGCCATCGCGTTGAAGAACATCGACCGTTTTCCCTTCTTGATGCGCAACTGATTCCAGGGCCGTGCGAAATCTCTTGGCCCTTCTCGCACAAACCCATCGCTGGCTCCTCTTTTTGGCGCTGTGGGGGGTTGCGTTGGGCTGGATGAACACGACGTACAGCCACCAGCGAACGGCCATGTCCAGGTGGTCGTTGCGCGCCTCCGGTTCCTGGTTGGAGACCCTCGGACAGGTGAGTGATTGGGCCCAGCTGGTGGAGTCCAACGAACTGGTGATGCTGGAGAACGCCCGGTTGCGCGCCACAGTGGAACGGCTGCGCGAACCTGGGGCCACGCCCTGGACATCCTCCCACGCGCGGGTGCTGAGAAGCCCAAGTTGGCAGGGGTCGCCTTGGATGGTCCTCAACCGTGGGGGGCAAGACGGCATGGTGCCCGGCGCGGGCGTGCTTTCGCTGGGATACGCCGCAGGCAAGATTGTGGACACCACTGCACACGAAAGCCTGGTCCTCACACTCACACACCCTGACGCCCAATGGAGCGTGCGCGTCGGACGACAGGGACAAGACGTGCGATTGTTGGCCCGCAGAGGAGACGTGAGACGCGCTTCGGTGATGGACGTGCCGCTTGCCCAACTGGTGCTGCCTGGAGATACCGTTTTCACCACCGGACACGACGGGGTGTTTCCAGCCGACATCCTCGTGGGGGCCGTGGAAGATGTGACGCGAAGTGGGGCGGATGAATTCCAAACCCTGACCGTGACCCTGGGCGCCAATTTCCCCGCAAGCCGACACGTGTTGTGCTTGGAGTCCACGCGCAACGCCAGAATCAACGATTTGTTGAACGCCCAAGCCCCGCTGCCATGAACCCCGGTCTGCCATTGTTGTGGACCCTGGCGTGGGCCACCTTGTTCCAAGTGCTTCTGTTTCGCTTTGGCGTTTTCTGGGGCGGTTACGGGCTGTTGGCGGTGCACCTCTACGCTTTGTTCAGGATGCCCGTCGGGTGGTCCCCCACCGCCTACCTCGTGGTGGCCGCAGGCACCGGGGTCGTCATGGATTTGGTTTGCTTCACCGGAGGCATGCACTTGGCCGCTTGCACCACCCTGGGCATGGCCTATCCCTCGTTGATCGCCGCCATGGAATCGCGGGAAGGCCTCCGACAAGGGCACGTCATGAACCCGCACTTGGACGGGTGGGGACGCTATGCCGTATTCGTGGCTTTTGGACTGGCCATCCATTGGACGGTGTTGTTTGGCCTTCAAAATGGCTGGAGCCTCATGGGACGCACCTTGGCCGAAACAGCCCTGTCAACCGGCCTGAATGTGGGCGTATTTCTGTTGCTGCAAGGTCTGTTCAACCGCCCGGGACGGACCTCTGGTGGTGCCGCAAGTGCCTACCCATGGAGTTGAACAGCAACCACCTTTCTGGGCGTCAACGCATTGTCGGCGCCACGGTGTTGGCGGTCGGCTTGGTCTTCATCATCCGGCTTTTCCAAATGCAGGTCACCACGAACGAGTATCGGAACCGGGCAGAACGGCTCACTGAAGAACAAGAACTGCTGCACCCCACCCGAGGGCTCTGCTTGGACCGCCATGGCGAACTGCTGGTGAACAATGTGCCGGGGTACGAATTGATGGTGGTGCCGCGCGCCATGGCCGACGTGGACACCACGGCCCTGGCCCGGCTTTTGTCTCTCGAGAAAGACAACCTGGTGGCAAGGCTGAACAAAGCCCAGCGCTATTCCAGGTACAAGGCCTCTCCGCTGTTGCGCCAGCTCAATGCTGAGGAGTACGCGGCGCTCAGTGCCGAGCTCTGGAAGTACCCAGGTCTGTCCATCCGAACGAAACCGGTTCGAGAAAATGTCTTTGGCATTGCGAGCCAAATCGTAGGCGAATACCGCGAAGTCGACCGCCAAGACATGAACGACGACCCGCGCTACCGGTTGGGGGACTACAAGGGCAAATCTGGGATTGAAGGATTGCATGAATTGGATCTTCGGGGCACCCCCGGCATCCGGCATCACCTTGTGGACGTGCGCAACAACGTGCGCAACACACTGACCGAACTGGATTCCTTGCCTACGTCTGGCGACGACCTCACCCTCACGTTGGACGCAGAATTGCAGCGGTATGCGGAAGCGCTCATGCGCGGCAAGCGAGGCGCCGTCGTGGCCCTCGAACCTTCCACCGGCGAGGTCTTGGCCTTCGTGTCGGCCCCTTCGTTCGACGGCAACTTGCTTACTGGAACGAGCCGTGGGGCGGCCTACGACAGCTTGGCCAAGCACCCGTGGAAACCGCTCTACAACCGCGCCGTCCGAGGAACCTACCGTCCAGGGTCCATCTTCAAAATGGTCCAAGGCCTCATCGGCATGCAGCAGGGTGTGATTTCGCCCAGGACACACATTGTGTGCAACCGCGCCGTCATCGGCTGCCACGGCGCCCACACCCAGGACGATCTGCGGGGAGCGGTGGTTCACAGCTGCAATCCCTATTTCTATGACGTCATGCGCCGGATGGTCAACCAGCACCCGGACAAAGACAAATTCGACAACGCCCGGTTGGGGCTCGGGTGGTGGACAGACCGCGTGAAGGACTTTGGGTTTGGCACCAACCTCGGGGGTCACGTGCCAGGGACGCGTTCGGGTTTGGTCCCTGACACCTCCTATTACAACAACATCTACGGCCGGCGCCATTGGACTTTCCGAACCATCTACTCCATCAGCATAGGGGAGGGAGAACTGCTGGCCACGCCCATGCACATGGCCAACCTGGCAGCCACCATGGCCAACCGCGGATGGTACATGGAACCCCACCTCATCCGCGACATCGGGGGCAAAGGCAAACCCGAAGCGCTTCAAGTCCGGCACGATGTGGGTGTGGATGAGCAACATTTCACAGCCATCCTCGACGCGATGCAGGACGTGATCGAAGACCCTTCAGGAACTGGCCGTCGCGCCCTCAACCCTGGGATTGCAACATGCGGCAAAACCGGAACCGTCCAGAATATAGGCAAGCCCGACCACAGCGTCTTCATGGCCCTCGCGCCCAGAGAAAACCCACAAATTGCCTTGAGCGTGTACGTGGAAAACGCAGGTGCTGGTGGAGAATGGGCGGCCCCCATTGCAGGCCTGTTGGTGGAGAAATACATCCTGGGCGACATCGACAACAAGGCCAGGGAGTCGAGGGTCATGGGGTCCACCTATCCCTTGGACCCCACCTTCGTCGATCCTGCCACCATGGCCCAAAACCAGGCCGCGTCAAACGACCCTGAAATCCAAGACACGCCATGAGCAGCCGTTCCCTCAATGTGACGGCACGCTTAGACTGGACCACCCTCCTGACAGTAGGTTTTCTGGTGGTGCTTGGTTGGCTGAACATCGTAAGCGCCACGGCCGAGGCTGAAGTGGTTTGGGACATGGGCGGCAAAGCCGGCAAGCAACTCATTTGGATGGGCGTCTGCGCGGTGCTCATGGTCGGACTCTTGGTGGTGGAGGGGGTCTTCTACATCCGAACAAGTGTGGTGCATTACGTGGCCGTCTTGCTGCTTCTCATGGCCGTGCTGGTCGTGGGAAAGAAGGTCGGCGGCGCCCGTTCCTGGTTTGGGGTGGGCAGTTTCGGAATCCAACCAAGCGAGTTCGCCAAGACCGCGACCGCCCTGATCTTGGCCTGGTTCCTAAGTCGAGATGGCAGGCCGTGGCGCTCCTTCAAAACCCGACTTCAAACCCTCGCGCTGATCGCGGCGCCCGCAGGTCTCATCCTGCTGCAGCCCGACGCCGGAACGGTGCTGGTCTTCGGTGGATTCATCTTCGTGCTCTACCGTGAAGGGTTGAGTGGCAACGTCCTCTTGGTCGGGATGGGCATGCTCGTGTTGGCCGTGCTGACAATCCTGCTCGGTGCCTCAGAAAGTTGGTACCCGTTTCTGGGAAACAACTCGGGCTTTTGGTGGTTCCTGCTTTCGCTGGTCTTGCTTGGCACACTGACCGTGCTCCTCGTTCGGGCGGCCACCCTTCCGCGGAGGAGGAAGGTCGTTTCACGCTGGGGCGTCGCGCTTTTGTTGGGAGGCATGGCTTTCTCAACAAGCCTGCATTTGGGCATGGAGCAGGTGCTTAAAAAACACCAACGCGAGCGCATCCATGTGTTGTTTGGCATCGACGTCGACAACCCCGACGCCGATTACAACATCCGTCACGCGAAAGCCGCCATCGGTTCAGGAGGGTGGACTGGAAAGGGCTGGGCCCAAGGGCCCATGACAGCCTACGGCTTCGTGCCGGAGCAAGAAACCGACTTCATTTTCTGCACCGTGGGAGAAGAATGGGGATTCTTGGGCAGCGCCGGTGTGGTTGGACTCTTCTTGTTCCTCATCCTCCGTGTTCTTCACCTTGCAGAACGGCAGAGGTCCCAATTCACAAGGGTGTACGCCTACTCGGTGGCCAGCATTCTGTTCATGCACTTCTTGGTGAACGTCGGCATGGTGATTGGCTTGGCCCCCGTGATAGGAATCCCCCTGCCCTTCTTCAGCTACGGCGGGTCCTCGCTGATGGGCTTTACCCTCTTGTTGGGCATACTGCTCCGGCTGGACGCGGAACGGTTTGCCATCTTAAGATGAGTTTCGTCGACGAAATGAACCTCCTCATTTGGCTTTTTTATAAATTCATCTATCTTAGTGTCATGACTTCACTCACAAATATGTGTTGTTGCTGCAACTGTCCAACGGGCAGGGGCCGCTTGTGCATGCGTGGGTAAAGTCAACTTCAAACGCAACCTCAGGAAGCCCTCGTTCGCAACGGGGGCTTCTTTTTTTATTCCATTTTCCGATGACCGCCACACTTCTTGACCCCAGACTTTCCGCCCTCGACGAATTGCGTTGGCAAGTCGGCAACACCCCGTTGCACCGCATCGTGCACATGAGCCCCAGGCCAGGGGTGGAGGTGTACGCCAAGTTGGAGTGGCAACAGTTCGGAGGAAGCATCAAGGCGCGCCCCGCGTACAATATCCTCTGGAATGCGCTGGCCTCGGGGGCACTCCAGGGCAGACGCCTGTTGGACGCTTCGTCCGGCAACACCGGCATCGCCTACGCCATTTTCGCCGCATCGGCAGACATCCCAGTTGTGTTGTGTGTCCCGGAGAACGCCTCGAAAGAGCGCAAACAAATCCTCCGCTCGCTGGGGGTGGAGCTCGTGCTGACAAGCCCCGATGAGGGCACAGACGGCGCCCAAGAAGTGGCACGGGCCATGTCGTTGGCCCACCCTGAGAAATACCATTATGTGGACCAGTACAGCAACGAGGCCAGCTGGAAAGCGCACTTCGAGAACACGGCTCCAGAAATCTGGAACGAAACCCGAGGTGAAATCACCCATTTCGTCGCAGGCCTTGGCACCACCGGTACGTTCACCGGCACGGGAAGGGGGCTGAAGAAATTCAACCCCGACATTGAGTTGGTGGCCCTGCAACCCGAGACGGCCTTGCATGGATTGGAAGGATGGAAGCACCTGGACACTGCCCGCGTGCCCAAGATTTACGACCCCACCATCCAAAATCGCACCCTGCTCGTGTCCACCGCCCAAAGCCACAACATGATTGTGCGAGCGGCCAAAGAGGAAGGCCTGCTCCTGAGCCCGTCCTCCGCGGCCAACCTAGCTGGGGCCCTCCGCGTGGCCGAGTCTTTGGAGGAAGGCGTCGTTGTGACCGTCTTGGCCGACGACGCGTCCAAGTACAGCGAAGTGCTTGACCAACTGCTGCCGTGAGCATCTGGCACGCATGACTTCCGCTCCAGGGCAAAACCGTCCCAAGGGCATGTTTCGCCTTCTTTTGCGTCGTCGAGCAGGAAGGCAAGCGGGGGCCCCAACTGGGAGCCCAGCTTTGTTCTGTTCAGAAAATCCTGAAGTTTAAAGACCGAGCAAGACTTCAGTCGGGGTCTTTCCACCAAAGAGCATGCGCTCCGGGTTCTCGATCATTTCCTTCACCATGTACAAGAAACCGACGCTCTCCTTGCCATCCACTATGCGATGGTCGTAGCTAAGTGCAACGTACATGATGGGGCGAATTTCCACTTTGCCATTGATGGCCACAGGGCGTTCCACAATGTTGTGCATGCCCAAGATCGCGCTCTGTGGCGGATTGATGATGGGGGTAGACAACATGGAGCCAAACACCCCTCCGTTGGTGATGGTGAAGGTTCCTCCCTGCATTTCATCTACAGTCAATTCTCCATCTCGCGCACGAATCGCCAGTCGCTTGATTTCTGCCTCGATTTCAGACAAGCTCATGGTCTCCGCATTGCGAACCACAGGCACCATCAACCCTTTGGGCGAACTCACCGCGATGCAGATGTCTGCGTAATCGTGGTAAATAAGCTCCTTGCCGTCGATTTGGGCGTTGATGGCAGGGAACTCGGCCAACGCCGTGGTCACCGCCTTCGTGAAGAATCCCATGAACCCAAGGCCCACCCCAAATTGCTCTTTAAAAGCGTCCTTGTGCTTCTTGCGCAAGTCCATGACCGGCTTCATGTCCACCTCGTTGAAGGTGGTCAACATCGCTGTTTCGTTCTTGACTGAGACCAAGCGCTCGGCCACCTTCCGGCGCAACATGCTCATCTTTTCTCGACGCGTCTCGCGGCTGCCTTCCCAGCCCGAGCGGACATTGGACGCATCGAAGCCCGCGGCCAGGGCCGCAAGCACGTCTTGCTTCAACAAACGGCCGTCGCGACCGGTGCCCTGAACGGACCCCGAAGGAAGTCCTGCCTCGGCCATGGCCTTGCGCGCCGCCGGCGAAGCGTGTCCAGCCAAGTGGCTGGCCGCCGCGGGGAGGGTCGGTGAGGGCAATGGCTTTGCAGGTGCAGAAGTTGCGGCCGCAGGAGCAGGCGATGGTGCAGCAGCGACGGGGGCAGGCGCCTGGGTCGGCGCACCCTCAGGACGCTTTGCGTCAGTGTCGATCAGGCAGCACACGCCACCCACCGGCACCACGTCGCCTTCTTCAGATTTCAACGTGATGACGCCGGCCGCCTCTGCAGGCAATTCCAAGGTCGCCTTGTCGGAATCCACTTCTGCGATGGCCTGGTCCTTTTCGACGTAGTCGCCGTCGGACACAAGCCAAGCTGCGATTTCCACTTCAGAGATGCTCTCCCCAGGGCTGGGGACTTTCATTTCAAGGATAGGCATGGATCTAGATCGTTGCTGAGGTGAAGGTCAAAATTTCGCCATCGCCACCACTTCCTCAAGCAGGGCGTCATGTCGTTGTTGGTGAACAGCTGAAGAACCCGAGGCCGGGCTCGCGCCCGCGCTGCGTCCGACGTACTGCACGCCGGCGTGGCCTTGAAGATGGAGTTGTTCGTGGATGAAGCTCCAAGCCCCCATGTTCCGGGGCTCTTCTTGAAGCCACACGACCTTGGGGTTGCCGTGGCGGCCGATGGCTTTGGCCAACGCATCCGCCGGGTACGGATGAATCTGCTCCACACGGACCACGGACATGTTCCTTGGCGACCTGTCTCCAAACTTCTCCAACAAGTCGTAGTACACTTTGCCAGAACACAAGACCACCACGTCGGCCCCTTGCGCGGCCTGCGCGTCATCGATGATCTCTTGGAAAGCCCCAGTGCTCAGGTCCGACATGGACGACACCGCTTTCGGATAACGAAGGAGCTTCTTGGGGGTGAACACCACCAAAGGCTTCCTGAACGGACGGTGCACTTGGCGCCGCAGCACGTGGAACATGTTGGCTGGCGTGGTGCAGTTGGCGACAATCAAGTTGTCCCCGCTGCCCAGCTGAAGGAAGCGTTCCATGCGTCCGCTGCTGTGTTCCGACCCCATGCCTTCGTAGCCGTGGGGAAGCAGCAAGGTCAGCCCATTCATGGTACGCCACTTGTCCTCTCCGGCGCTCAGGAACTGGTCCCACATGATTTGGGCTCCGTTGTTGAAGTCCCCAAACTGCGCCTCCCAAATTGTCAGGCCGTCCGGCTGCGCAAAAGCGTACCCGTACTCGAAGCCGCTGACGGCATATTCCGACAGCAAACTGTTGTGAATCTGGAGTTTCGCCTGATGCTTGCCGAGGTGGTTGAGCATGATCAGCTCTTCCTCACTGTCTTCGGTTTTGACCACCGCGTGGCGGTGGGAGAACGTCCCACGCTCTACATCTTGTCCGCTGATGCGCACGGGGTGCCCCTCGTCGAGAAGGGTGGCGTAGGCCAACTTCTCGCCCATGGCCCAGTCGAGCTCGTCGCGCTCAACCATGGCAAGGCGGTCCTTCATGAGTTTTTTGACCTTGCGGAAGAACTTCTTGTCCTCCGGCAACGTGCTCATGCGGGTGGCCAAAG
>DKNS01000030.1:0-1986 GCA_002469765.1 Flavobacteriales bacterium UBA7382
GGGAGGGACTGCGTGAAGTGGCGTTGGACATTGCGGAAGGTGCCGACATTGTGATGGTCAAGCCGGGGCTTCCATACCTCGATGTCTTGCACCGCGTGAAGCAGGCCGCGTCGGTGCCCGTGGCGGCGTACCAAGTCAGCGGCGAGTACGCCATGATCAAGGCCGCATCGGCCCAAGGTTGGGTTGATGAGGAGGCGGCCATGCTCGAATCGCTTCTCAGTTTCAAACGGGCCGGGGCAGATCTGGTGGCCACGTATTTTGGTTTGGAATTCGCACGCATGAAGCACGGACAGACATGACCTTCGACAAGCACCTCATTCGCAAGTACAACATCCCAGGGCCTCGTTACACGAGCTACCCGACGGTGCCGTATTGGGAGGCAGACACGTTTTCCGAGGAGCGTTGGCGCACCAGCGTGTCGGAGGCGTTCACCGCGTCGAATGCCACCGAGGGCATCAGCGTGTACATCCACTTGCCGTTTTGCGAGTCGTTGTGCACGTTTTGCGGATGCCACAAACACATCACCAAGCGCCACATCGTGGAGTCGCCTTACGTCAAGGCGGTTCTCGCCGAATGGGCCAGCTACCGGGCGTTGTTTGATGCCGCGCCGCGCATCAAGGAATTGCACTTGGGCGGGGGCACCCCGACATTTTTCTCGCCGGACCACCTGCGAGACTTGCTCGAAGGCCTTTTTGCGCATGCTGAGCTGTGCGACTCGCCCCTCTTGAGCTTTGAGGCGCACCCCAACAACACAACCCGCGAGCATTTGGAGGTGCTTCACAGTTTGGGCTTCAAGCGCAACAGCTTCGGGATCCAAGACTACGACCCTGTCGTGCAAAAGGCCATCAACCGCATCCAATCGTTTAAGGACGTCAAGCGGGTGACGGACGAAAGCCGCGAGGTGGGGTACACCTCAGTGAGCCACGATTTGGTGTTTGGCTTGCCACACCAAAGCCTGGAGGCCATGACTCACACCATCGACAAAACGGCCGAGCTCAAGCCGGACCGGATTGCATTCTACAGCTACGCCCACGTCCCTTGGATCAAGGGCACTGGACAGCGCGGGTACGACGAGAAAGACCTCCCCAGCAACGAGGGGAAGCGCAACTTGTACGAGCTGGGCAAGCGGCGGTTTTTGGAGCTGGGCTACGAGGAGATTGGCATGGACCATTTTGCGCTGCCGTCCGACGACTTGGCGAGGGCCTTCCACGACGGTTCATTGCACCGCAATTTTATGGGGTACACTTCAGGCAAAACCCAGTTGATGGTGGGTTTGGGGATGTCAGCCATCAGCGATTCTTGGGGTGGTTTCGCCCAAAACGTGAAGACGGTGGCCGAGTACGAGGCGCAAGCGATGAAGGGCGATATTCCAGTCTTTCGTGGTCACATGCTCCACAAGGAAGACCTCCTTGTGCGCAAGCACATTTTGAATTTGATGTGTCAATTCACCACCTCATTTGAGGACCCGTCAGATCGGTTCCCGGAGCTTGAGGAGTGCCTCGCGAAACTCAGCGAGATGGAGTCCGATGGGCTGGTGGTCAGAGATGGCTGGCGCCTGCGGGTGACGGACAAGGGCAGGCCTTTTGTGCGCAACGTGTGCATGGCCTTGGACTTGCGACTCTTGCGGAAAGCGCCGACGACCCGGGTGTTTTCGATGACGGTCTGAGGTCAGGACTTCCGCCGACGCTTGTAGACTTGAATGGCGTAAGCCAATCCCACGGTCAGCAGGAGCAATCCCACCCCGAAGTAGACCCAATTCGTGGCGCTCTTCAGCACCACCAAGAAGACAATCCCAAACAAAAACAGTGTCGCCAGTTCGTTCCACATGCGCAACGCCTGGGAGGACCACGTGCACGTGTCACGGTCGCATTGGCCCACCAGCACGTGGGTCCAACCGTGGTAGGCGAACAGGAGGGCCACCAAGGCGAGCTTCAGGTGCATCCACGGAGCTTGCAAATACCCGGGAATGCTCCACACCAGAGAGGT
>DKNS01000030.1:2405-4318 GCA_002469765.1 Flavobacteriales bacterium UBA7382
TGCGAGGGTTTGTCTTGGGCCTCCTGGATGTAGATCAGCAGCCGGACGATGTAAAACAATCCAGCAAACCACGTCACCACGAAGACGATGTGCAGGGCTTTGAGGACAGCGTAACTCATGTTCTGGACTTGCGAGAAAACTTCGCCTTCAGGGCGTCCATACGGTCCTTGGGGATGACGCCCTTGGAGACCAGCCAAAACACGACAAGCCACAAGATGCCTTTGCCCAAAAAGAACAAGAATCCTGCCACGCCGAGGGCTTTTAGCCAATTCAGAGCGCTTTCCACGTTGCAAAGGTACACGCGTCGCATCTTTGGGGACATGAATGTGGACATGACGTCGGCGGTGGTGTTCTTCGACGGCCCTTGCGTGCTGTGTCAGAGGAGCGTGCAGTGGATTGCCGGACGCCTGCGCGCGGATGTCCCAGTGCATGCTTTGAAGTTCGCCTCCTTGCAAGGCGAGACGGCCGAGCGCCTGCTGCCAGAGTCTCTGCGCACCGCGCCGCTGCCGGGGGTGGTGGTTTGGAAGGCCGGAGAGGTCTGGGTGGCGGCAGACGCCTTGCGCGCCTTGGCGCCATTCATGGTGGCTCCTTGGTCTGTGCTGTGTCACGTGGTGCCAAGCTGGGGCTACGCATGGGTGGCGAGGAACCGCACTGCGTGGTTCGGCACGCGGGAATCGTGTGCATGGTCTCCGGAAGTTCAAGCACGGCTTGCGGAGCCGAGCCAGACGTAGATTCGCCCCATGAGGCAACTTGCTTTCTTGGGATGTGCCCTGTTCTGGATGGCGTGTGCCGGGCCCAATCCCAGTTCGTCTGACACACTGCTTTCGTTCACCGTGGTGGCCCCTGGACTTTCCCCGGATTCGTCGCTGTGTGTGGCGGGGAGCGCCAAGGCATGGGGACCCTGGCAGCCCTGTGGTTTGACGTTGACCTGCATGGGCGACGACCGATGGGAGGGGACGGCTCCCCTGTCGCCACAGTCCCTGGAGTACAAGTTCACTCTGGGCGCATGGGCGCATGAAGCCTTGGATGCCGAAGGCCAAAAACGCCCCAACGCCGCCTTGAAGGTCGAGGGCCTGGTTCACGTGCAAGACACCGTTCTGGCGTGGAGCGACGCCAACACAGTCCGACGTGTTGTGGGCCAAGTCACGGGCCAGTTGGACAGCCTTGGAATGCATGAGGCGGAGGGTTTGCTGCCCCGGGAGGTGTGGGTTTGGACCCCACCTCAGACCGAACCGCCGACCCCCATTGGACGGGTCCTTGTCATGCAAGATGGCCAAAACGTGGTCGATCCTGCCACCTCAAATTTTGGGGTGGACTGGGGGGTGGACGAGGTCCTCGATTCGTTGGTGCGCGCCGGCGCCCTGCCGCGAACGTTGCTGATTGCTGCAGCCTGCACGGCTGAGCGGTCTGAGGAATACGGCCCCGGTCGGCGCGGTGCACGGTACGTCGATTGGCTGATGACAGAGCTCGTGCCGGACATCTGCGGCCAATACAACGTCCCTGAGGACGTGCCCACAACTGTGGCCGGGGCGTCCATGGGCGGCCTCATTTCGTTCATTGCTGCAGAGCGCCATCCAGACTTGGTGGACGCCGCCATTTGCATGTCCCCAGCGTTTGGGTACGCGGGGTTCAACTACGCCGATTCCTTGAAGGCATGCGGGTGGGGTGGCCACGATGTGCCCCTCTGGATCGACAATGGCACAGTGGGCCTGGAGGTGCAGTTGCAGCCTGGGGTGGACGAGATGGAGAAGCTGGCCCAAGTCCTGGACCTCGATCATGTGGTCAAGGTCTACGACGGGGCCAAACACTTTGAGTCGGACTGGGGCCTTCGCATGCCCCAGGCTTTGGGGTGGGTGGAGTCCTCGTTGTCCCGCGACTGAAGCCCTTCAGAATGGCCAAGTCCAGCTCAACCA
>DKNS01000034.1 GCA_002469765.1 Flavobacteriales bacterium UBA7382
CTGCATGTCTTCCAGCTCGGTCAACGGGTTCATGAAGGTGCAGCGCAGCCAGGCCTCGCCATTCAATCGTGTGGCCACCACGTAGCTCGACCCATCCTTCAAGTGGCGCGTCCTCAGTTTGGCCACGAGGTCGGCATCCTGTTCGGCTGCTGAGGGTCGGAAGCAAACGATGTTGCACTGAGGCATCATGGCCAATTCCCACTTCTGTCGCGAGTCCACTTCGTCAGCAAAGACGGATGCCAGCGACCAAAGCCGGTCCACGAGATGCCCCCACTTCTCCAAGCCGTCGTCGAACATGGCGGTGGCCAGTCTGGTGCTGAGCATGCGCTTGGTGCATTCAAAAGTGCGTTTGCCTGTGTCCCACCAATCCTGACCGTCGCCCCTTTCCCAGAGGTATTCCGCTTCTTGCACGAAGGGCAGAAAACTTTCCTTGCCGTCCCGGTAGAGCACCCCTGTCAGCAACGCCGGCAGGCCACACACCTTGTGAAAATCCAAGACGACGCTGTCCGCAAGTGACATGCCGTGGACGAGGTGCTTGTGCGTGCCGCTGAATCCAGCTGGGGCGCCGTGGGCCCCGTCCACGTGGAACCACACACCTTCCGCTTGGGCCCACGCGGCGATCTCGTCGAGGGGGTCGTAAGCCCCCGTGCTTGTGGTGCATGCGCTTCCGACCACGGCCAAGAGTTGTCGACCCCGCTTGCGCTGCTCTGTGGCTTTGTGGGCCAAGTCGACGACGTCCATCCTGTGGTTGGCATCGGTTTTCACCAGCACTAACGCATCGGCCCCCCATCCCATGATTCGGACGGCGCGGTCGACGCAATAATGGGCTTGTTCAGAAACGAGCACCACGAATGGGTCCGCCTCGCGAATGCCCTTGCTCCAAGGATCTTGGTCGAGTTGCAGGCCCAGCTTGCGTTGTGCAGCGAGCAGGGCCACCAGGTTGCCCAATGTCCCGCCGTGACAGAGGACGCCGCCGCACCCTTCGGGCAGGCCCAGCGCTTGGCCCACTTCGTTCATGAGCACATGTTCCAAGGTCGCGTTCGTGGGGCCCATCTCGTAAATGGCCTGTCCGTTGTTGAGCAAATCGGTCAGGGCGCCCAGCATGGCTTCCTGCGGAAATGGGACAGCCACCTGGTGGCCCATGTACCTCGGATCGTGCAATTGGTTGGAGCGCTCCAACACGGCCTGGATGGCTTCGTCACGAGATCCAGACTGTGCCATAAACGCCGTCCAAAACGCCAGCTCCTCCTGGGGAGCGCCCACAGGGTAGCTTGAGGGGCGGCGTCGGCCTACGCTGTCGTTGAGGTGGTCTGCCAGCCGGTCCACCAGGGCATGGCCAAACGTGCGAAATGCCCCCGGGTCGTAGGCTTCGCGCAAGGTGGGGTGCAAGGGGAGCAGGTGGGGACGGGGCTTCATGGAGATGCTTTTCACGAAGGTACTCGTTGCTCTGCCTGCAATCAGTCTGTCAGCAGCATGCGTTCAAGGGCGGAAGAGGTCATGAAGATGGGGTTTGAGATGTGAAACAATCTTGAAAAGCCTTGAATCAAGGGATACGCCCAAAACCTCAAGGGCCATTCTCACTGTATCTTCGAAGGCCGATGATTGATCTGCTTGGAATCACGAAGACGTACACCACTGGAGCCCAGTCTATGCAGGTGTTGAAAGGCGTAGATCTGGTGGTGGAAACAGGGGAGTTGGTTGCCATCATGGGCTCCTCTGGGTCCGGCAAATCTACGTTGCTCAACATCTTAGGCTTGCTCGACGGCTACGACGAAGGCATGTATCGCTTGGGTGGAAAAAACATGGCCAAATTGACCGAGCGCCGTGCCGCAGAACTTCGCCGTGAAATGCTTGGGTTTGTCTTCCAAAGCTTCAACCTCATTGGCTTCAAGTCAGCTGCGGAAAACGTGGCCCTGCCGCTCTACTATCAAAAGGTGCCGCGCAAGGATCGCCTGCGCCGGTCCCATGAATTGTTGGAGAGGGTGGGGCTTCTCGAGTGGGCTGACCATCTTCCGTCTCAGATGAGCGGGGGACAAAAGCAACGCGTGGCCATCGCGCGAGCCCTCGCCGCGCAACCCAGAGTTATCCTGGCTGACGAACCAACAGGGGCGTTGGACAGCGCCACGTCCAAAGAAGTCATGGCGCTGTTGAAGGAATTGAACGGCGACGCCATGACCATGGTCGTCGTGACCCACGAGGCGGAGATTGCGGCCGAATGTCAGCGCACCATCCGGCTTCGGGACGGATTGGTGGAATCGGCGGCGGATGTTTGACAGGGACGCTTGGTTGGAAGTGGCGCACAACGTGTTGGCGCATCCGCTTCGCACGACCTTGACCGGCATCAGCGTGGCCCTGGGCGTCTTCATCTTGGTGGTCATGCAGGGTCTGGGTTACGGCTTGCAGAATGGGGTGGAGGGACAATTCGCTGACGATGCGGTCAACAGCATCTGGGTGAAAGGAGGCAGGACTCAAATGGCTTACAGAGGCCAGTTGCCCAACCGCCCCATCAAACTCACTAATGCAGATGTCACGGGTTTGTCGACCCAGGCCGACACTGTGCCGGCCTCATCAAGACGGATCCGTCTTTGGGGTGCCGAGGTTGTGTGGGAAAACCCCAACGGAAAAAACCGGGGCGGCGGATTTGGAGTGCGTGGGGTCGACCCAGCCCACATCGACCTGGAGCGGTCGATCCTTCTGTCAGGGAGGTACATCAACGACCGAGATGTCATCGAGTCGCGCAAGGTGGCTGTGGTGGGACCCAACATTGTACGGGACTTGTTCCGTGATGTGGACCCGCTTGGGGAATTCATCCGGATCAACGCGGTGGTGTTTCAGGTGGTGGGCACCTTCGAAGACCCGGGGTCGAGGTGGGAGAACCGGGTGGCGTACATCCCGTTCTCGACGGCCCAGCAGCTCTATCGAACCGACGGCGGAATCGACCAAGTGCTTTACAGCACAGGGGACATGGCCACAGAAGCCACGGTGGCGCAGAGCAACCGCATGCGCACTTGGCTCAAGGACGTGAAGGCGGTGCACCCGGACGATTCCCGCGGTGTGGACGTGGACAACAACAACGAGGAGTATGCGATGTACGCATCGATTTTCGACGGCATTCGGTTGTTCATCTGGGGCATCGGCCTGATGACGTTGCTCGCCGGGGCAGTCGGGGTGGCCAACATTTTGGCCATTGGCGTCAAGGAGCGGACCAAGGAAATTGGTGTGCGTAAAGCGCTGGGGGCGAACAACGGCAGCATTGTCGGCTTGGTGGTCATGGAATCGACTGTGCTGATGTTGGTCAGCGGCAGCCTGGGGTTGATGTTGGCGGTTGGCTTGTTGACGACTGTGGCCCCTATGGCGGACCATGAGTATTTCCAAAACCCTCAAGTGGACCACAGCATCGCGCTGTTTGCACTTTTGGTCTTGGTGTTGGTTGGTTTGGCGAGTGGATTGGGGCCAGCCCTGCGGGCGGTGGCGATCCGACCTGTCGAAGCGCTGAGGGACGAATGAGGTGGTGGGAGCGAGACCCGTGGCTCGAACTTGCGCAAGTGCTCTTGCGCAATCCGTTCCGTACTCTTTTGAGTTCACTCGGTGTGGGCTGGGGACTGTTCATGATCCTCATCACTGTGGGGGCGTCCAACGGCCTTGAGGAAGGGGTCAAGGCCGACATGGGGAACCGCGTCAAGAACAGCGCGTTTCTTTGGGGCGAGTCGACCAGCCTTCCCTACAAAGGCTATGCACGGGGACGCGGCATTGAATTGACCACCATGGATGTGGCGTTTTTGGAAGAAAACGCGACCACGTTGGAGGCCGTTGCGCCGAGGAACCAACTCGGAGGCTGGCGAGGAGGGAACAACGTCACCCATGGGTTGAAGACGGCGGCCTGTGGGGTCTATGGCGACATGCCCGTGTACAAGGACATCGACCCCATCGTCATCATGGAAGGGCGATACATCAACGAGCGCGACTTGGAGGACCGACGCAAAGTGGCCGTCATTGGCAAACGCGCGCGGCAATTGCTGTTTGACCGTGAAGAGCAAGTCCTGGGCAGCCACATCCAGATTCAAGGCGTGACGTTCACCGTGGTGGGCGTGTACCGAAGCCAGCAAACGGGCGAAGACGCGGAAGAGAGCGAGAACAGCATCTTCACGCCGTACACCACGTTCAACCACGCGTTCCACATGGGTGACCGGGTGGGGTGGTTGAGCCTGCTCATCCGAGAGGAAGTCCCGGGCGACACCGCGGTGGCGGAAGTGCTGCGGCTGCTCAAGGCTCAAAAAAGTGTGCACCCCGACGATCCTCGTGGCTTCGGCCACTGGAGCATGGCGGAGATGCACGAGGAAATGACCACGGTGTTCAGCGCGTTTCGCTGGGTGTCGTTCGTGTTTGGGGGGCTTGCGCTGCTTGCAGGCGTCATCGGCATCATGAACATCATGCTCATCACGATCAAGGAGCGCACCCGGGAGCTTGGCGTGCGCCGTGCGCTCGGCGCCACACCTGCCAACATCGTGGTTCAAATCATGGTGGAGACGTTGACGCTCACCGTGCTTGCGGGGCTGGTCGGCGGCATCCTGGGTGTGGCCACCTTGGAAGCGCTGGACACCTTCTTGGTCGCCTCCGAAGAAAACGGCATTTTCAGAAATCCCCACGTGACCTTGGACGTGCTGTTGACTGCCCTGGGGACGATGACTGTCTTGGGCGCATTCGCCGGGG
Organism: Flavobacteriales bacterium UBA7382; assembly: GCA_002469765.1. GTDB lineage: Bacteria > Bacteroidota > Bacteroidia > Flavobacteriales_D > Sanyastnellaceae > UBA11663. Next base: position 4,711 of record DKNS01000034.1, read on the forward strand.
TTCTCCCCGCCCTTAGGGCGCTGCGTGTGGAACCTGTCGAAGCGCTGCGAACTTAACTTGCCAATTCTTGAACATGAAGAACGGAAAACCCCTTGCCTTGCTCGTCTGCGTGTTGGTCATTTTGGCTGGCACGCTTTACACGGTCAAACACTTGCGCGACCAGGAATCTCAGGCCTTGGCCTCCTACAATACGGAAGCTCCGCGGGTGACCGACATCGTATTGAAGACGCTGGCGTCTGGAAGCGTGCAGCCGCGTCAAGAAATCTTGATCAAACCCCAAGTTTCGGGGATTGTGCGTCATGTGCTTGTCGAAGCGGGGGACAAGGTTGAAGCGGGCGACGTGCTCGCCGAGGTGATGATTGTGCCGGATGTGGCTGCCTTGAGCAACGCAGAATCTCGGCTTGCCCGGGCCCAACTCAGTTTGGACGATGCCCAAACCAACCACAACCGCAACACAGGTTTGCTTGAACGCGGTGCACTCGCTCCCGCAGAAGCCCAAAGGACAGAACTCGCGTTGAAGCAAGGGCGGGAAGAAGTGTTCGCGGCGGAAGACAACCTGCGCATCGTGCGCGAAGGTGTGACGGCCCGCGGAGGAAGCAACGCGTCCAACACCTTGGTCAAAGCCACTGTCTCGGGGATGGTGCTCGAAGTGCCCATCAAAAAGGGCAACAGCGTCATCGAGGCCAACAACTTCAACGAAGGCACGACAATCGCTTCCGTGGCAGACATGGCCGACCTTCAGTTTGTAGGCAAAATCGACGAGAGTGAAGTCGAAAAGTTGCACGAGGGCATGCCCATTCGTTTGACCATCGGGGCGATCGAAGGAAGCCAAATCCCAGCCACCCTCGAGCACATAGCGCCCAAGGGCGTCGCGGAGGGCGGGGCCATCCAGTTTGAAATCAAGGCGGCTGTTTTGTTAGAAGAGGGTCAATTTCTCCGTGCGGGCTACTCTGCCACCGCCGATGTGGTCTTGGACGAGCGGAAACAGGTGCTCGCTGTGAGCGAACGGTTGGTCCAATACGACGGCCATCAACCCTACGTCGAGGTTCAAGTCGACGAGAATGTCTACACCCGTCGCGACGTGGAAGTCGGGCTCAGCGACGGCTTGGTGACCGAAGTGTTGTCCGGCATTGCGGAGTCGGACCTCATCAAAGTTTGGAACCAGCCACGCTACGAATGACCTTTCCGGAAAACCGGATGTGGACAGGTTTGCCGCTCACCGAGGCCAAGGCTTTGGCCTGAGAGACCGTGTGCAACCCTGCTTGGGCCAGGTCCTGTGCGCCGACGAAAGCATGCCGGTGTCCATGCCGAGACGGCGCCGTTGGTCGGCCAGGTCGTCGCCAGATTTTGAAACTCAGCTTGCGTTGCCCTGGGATTTGGGGCCTTTGAATTTGGGCTTCTTTTTTCTGCGAGGTCCTCCTCCATGGGAAGGTCTGTCCTGTCCACCTCCGCCTTGTGGTGGACGATTTCGGTTGCGGTTTTTGTTGCGGTTGCTTGAACCTTGGCGCGATCCAGATCCGTTCCGGTTCTGCCCACCCTGGCCTCCACCTGGTCTGGAAGGGCGGTTGCCCCCTGCGTCGGCCAAGGTGATGGCCGGCAAGTCCAAATGCCATTGGTGTCCTTCTTCCAATGCAATGTCACGCTGGACCAGCTTGACGATGTTGAGCATGTGCTTCCGCTCGTCACCTTCGTTGACCATGGAGTATGCGACCCCGTCGTGGCCTGCGCGCCCGGTGCGTCCGATGCGGTGCACATACGTCTCGCTGATGTTGGGGATTTCGAAGTTGATGACGTGACTCACCCCCTTGACGTCGATGCCTCGGGCGGCGATGTCGGTGGCCACAAGCACCTTGATCTTTCCGCTTCGGAACGCATTCATGGCGCGGTCCCGTTGCGGCTGGCTCTTGTTCCCATGGATGGCTTCTCCACGGATGCCGTTTTTCTTCAGGTAGCGGACGACTTTATCTGCGCCGTACTTCGTCCTCGTGAACACGAGCGATGTTTCCACCTCCGGACGATTGAGCAGCTCGACCAACAGGTCGCGTTTGGCTCCCTGACTCACGAACAACATGCGCTGGTCCACTGTCTCAGCAGCGCTGCTGACCCGGGCCACCTCGATCCGGATGGGGTCGGTGAGGATCGTTCTAGACAGTTTGACAATGCTCTCTGGCATGGTTGCGCTGAAGAACAGGCTTTGACGTTGTTCCGGGAGCATGGCGATGACGCGTCGGATGTCGTGAATGAAGCCCATGTCCAACATGGTGTCGGCCTCGTCCAAGACCAAAAACTCAATCCACTCTAGTGACAAGAGTCCCTGGTTGCACAAGTCGAGCAAACGGCCAGGGGTGGCCACCAAAATGTCGACGCCTTTTCGGAGTTGGGCAACTTGCTTGTGCTGGCTGACGCCGCCGAAAATAAGGGCAGTACGCGCTTTGGTGTGTTTGGAGTAAGCTTTGACGTTGTCGTCGATTTGGGCGGCCAATTCACGGGTCGGGGTGAGGACCAGCACACGTGGCACCGCCTTGCCGTGCATCATGTTCTCCGCCAAGTGGTGGACGATGGGCAGCGAAAACGCAGCTGTTTTGCCCGTGCCCGTTTGGGCGATTCCCATCACGTCACTGCCTCGGAGGACGTGAGGGATGGCTTGTTCTTGAATGGGGGTGGGGGTCTCGTAACCGAGAGGCACCAGGGCTTCTAGCACCTGAGGGTGCAAGCCCATTTCTGAAAATTTCATAGAGTTATGGGGCGCCGCTTGATCAACGTCAGCGGCCTACGCACCGGGTCTGTACAGCCTTCGTTCTGCCTCATGCAAACTTCAAAGGGGGCGTGTTGACCTCGGTGAAACACGCAAGCAACCGTGATGGTTGCGCGATGCGAAGATAGGCATAAATGTCAGAAGGGCAGGTTGATGGGAAAAAGCGTACCTTCAAGGTGAAGCAGGCATGGACAAGAACAAGACGAAATACAATGTCTTTCTGACAAGGCTCCAAGAGGAGTTGATGACGGCGGCCACTCAACACGCAGTGGCTTGGCGGTTTGGCACCTGGAGTGCGCGTGAACGATTGTTGACGGTGCACGAGCGCTTGCTCCGCGATGTGCGCAAAAACCTGCAGCGTCTCAACACCATGGTGCTCAACGAAAGCCCAGAATTCAGGCGCGCTTTTGGTGCTGAGTTTCAGCGTTGGGCCCATCAGTTGCCAGGGCCAGCGAAAGAACAACTTGAATTGTTGAAGGATTACACTGAGGTCTTCGCCCAACCTAAACCCAAGCCATGATTTCTACAAGCAACCTTTTTCGGACGACCATATTCGTTGCCATCGCCCTCGCTGGAAATCTAAAAACCCACGCGCAGTTGTCGTTTTGGTCGATTGCTTCTTCGGAGGTCCGCGGCACCGCACCTGCGGTGGATGTATCGACCTTCGACGCCTACGACCTTGATGTTTCGCGTCTGGAGACATGGTTGTCCGAGGTGCCACTCGCGGACGCGTTCGATGCCCGGTTGTCCGGTGCGGTATTCGCGCTGCCCCTGCCGAACGGGAGGGTCGAGCGCTTTCGCGTGGTCAACAGCCCCATCATGGCGCCAGAGCTGGCGGCCCGATTTCCTAGCATCCAGGTTTTCGCGGGTCAGGGCCTCGACACTCCCGAGGCGACGGTTCGTTTTGATTTGACCCCGCAAGGTTTTCACGCCATGGTGATGGGTGTGGGAGAAACGGTGTTCATCGACCCCTACACGCCAGGAGATCGGGAGCACGTCATCGTTTACACACGTGCTGACTTTTATGCAAGCACGTCGAAGCGTTCTCAAGGATGCATGGCGTTGGACCTTCCAGAGGTTGGCAAGAGTTTGAAGCCAATCGTGAGTTCTGCCGGTTTGCCGGAGAAAGAGGTTCAAACCATGGGGCTAAAGCTGGTCTCAGCCTCCAGCCGTGTGGACAACGGAACGCAATTGCGGACCTACAGGTTGGCGTTGGCATGCACGGGTGAATACGCGTCCTTCCACGGAGGGAATGTGGGCAGTGTGCTCGCCGCGATGAACACGTCCATGGTTCGGGTCAACGGCATCTTCGAGCGGGACGCTTGTTTGACCATGGAAATCGTGGCCAACAACGACGAATTGATTTTTCTGAATGGTTCGACGGACCCTTACAGCAATGGCAGCGGAGGGTCGATGCTGGGGCAGAACATCAGCACATGCAACAGCGTGATTGGTTCCGCCAATTACGACATTGGACACGTCTTCTCCACAGGCGGCGGCGGCGTGGCCTACTTGCAGTCGCCTTGCGGTGGAAACAAAGCTGGCGGAGTGACCGGTCAAGGATCGCCGATTGGAGATCCCTTCGACGTGGACTACGTGGCCCATGAGATGGGTCACCAATACGGGGGCAATCACACCCAAAATAACAGTTGCAATCGCGCCAGCTCCGCCGCTTTTGAACCTGGTTCGGCGTCGACCATCATGGGCTACGCAGGCATTTGCGCTCCCAATCTGCAGAGCAACTCCGACGATCATTTTCACAACCACAGCATCAACGAGATGATTGCTTTCACGGTGAATGGAAACGGCAATACGTGCGCGGCCATCACCAACACAGGCAATGGGGTCCCCACCGTGGATGCAGGCTTAGACGGCCTTGTTGTTCCAGTGTCCACCCCTCTGGAGTTGACTGCCACAGGGGCGGATCCTGACGGCGATGCCGTCACCTACAATTGGGAGGAATACGACTTGGGACCATCCACTGCGTCGGGTGACAACAACCTGACCAATCCGTCAGGAAGCCAGCCGGTTTTCAGGTCCTTTTCGTCCACGACGTCGCCCAGCCGCACATTGCCAAGAACACAAGACCTCGTGAACAATTCCACCACAATTGGCGAGCATTTGCCAACGTACAGCCGTCAACTCAATTTCAAATGCTCCATCCGAGACAATCGGGCAGGCGGAGGTGGATTCAGCGACGATTTAAAAACCATGAGTGTCACCGACAACGCGGGTCCATTTGTGGTCCAAAGTCCCAACGGGGGAGGGACGTTGGTGGGAAACACCAGCCTCAACGTGACGTGGGATGTGGCGGGCACAGACGCCAACGGTGTGAATTGCACATCTGTGGATATTTTTCTGAGCACCGATGGAGGGTACACCTTCCCGACGCTTTTGGTCTCTGGCACGCCCAACGACGGCAGCGCGACCGTGTTGCTTCCCAACGTGTCCACCGGCCAGGCACGGGTCAAGGTGAAGGGGAGCAACCACGTGTTTTTTGACATCAGCAACGGCAATTTTGGGATCAGCCCTGGGGCCGACATTGATTTTGACTTGGGGATTTCCAACGTGTCTGGCTTGAGCCCTGGGGCATGCGAGAGCGTCCTGAATCCTGAGGTCACGGTTGTCAACGTGGGGGTTCAAGCGGTGAGCAGTTTCAACCTTTCGTTGACCTTGGACGGGGGAGATCCCTTGCTCGTGAGTTGGACCGGCAGCCTTGCCAGCGGAGAAAGCGTGGACGTGGCATTTTGCGACGGAGAAGCTTGTCTTGCTTTGGCTGACGGGCTTCACGAAGCTGAAGTCCAGTTGGCCCTCACAAGCGCTGAAGATGAAAATGATTTGAACGACAGTTTCACCAGCTCTTTCGAAACCAGCGGAGGTTCTGATGTGACTTGGACGATTTTGACCGACAATTATCCAGGGGAGACAACTTGGACGGTTACGAACGCGTCCGGGGCGACAGTCTGGTCTGGAGGACCCTACGGAACTTCGGGAACGTCGTACTCGGAAACGACATGTTTGTCCACAGGCTGCTACACCTTGACTGTGAATGACGAATACGGCGACGGCATTTGTTGCGGTTATGGTCAAGGCAGCTTTGAACTGTCTTCCGGCGGGGAGGTTCTTGCAGCTGGTGGCGAATTCGACTCGACCATCAGCCTCGATTTTTGTTTGGAAGCCCTCTCGATTGCAGGATGCACTGACCCAAATGCCGCCAACTACAACCCAGCAGCCACGTTGGACGACGGTTCTTGCGAGGCCGCGGTGGCGGGCTGTACAACACCTGCAGCGTGCAACTACAACCCCAACGCCAATGTGGAAGACGGTTCATGTGAGTTCCCTGTTCAGTACTACACATGCGCTGGCGACTGCATCTCAGACGACGATGGCGATGGGGTTTGCAATCCCCTTGAAATTTCAGGTTGTCAGGACGCCGCCGCATGCAATTACGATGCGGCGGCCACCGATCCAGGCACATGCTTTTACCCGGACGAAGGGTTCAACTGCGACGGTTCGCCGCTGTGCCTTGAAGACTTGAACGTCAACGGGGCCATCGACGTGGGCGATGTGTTGATGGTGCTTTCAGAGTTCGGGTGTCAATCCGAGTGCACCGCAGACGTGACCGGGGACGGCTTTGTGTTCGTGGACGACATCTTGGTTGTGCTTGCGGTCTTCGGGGTGGTTTGTCAATAAGCTTCACCGTCCAACGTATTGAGCTGGGCCTTTTCCGGCCTAGATTTCTGACATGTTGATGAGTGCAGTTGGCATGGCGGTCCTTTTGGGCTTGGCCTATGCGTTTTCACGAAACCGTGGCGCCATTGCTTGGCGCACCGTCGTTGGGGCATTTGCCTTGCAATTTGGCTTGGGTGCTTTCGTGCTCCGGGTGCCATGGGGCAAAACCTTGTTGTCCAGCCTTACCGAGGGTGTCAACGGTCTGTTGAGCTACGCCAACGAAGGCATTTCCTTTTTGTTCGGAGAAATTGTGGGCGACAGCATTGGATTCACCTTTGCCTTCAAAGTGTTGCCCATCATCGTCTTTTTCGCGTCACTCATCGCCGTGTTGTACCATGTGGGCATCATGAAGTGGGTGATTCGCATCGTCGGAGGGGCCTTGCAGCGCGTGCTTGGCACGTCTAAGGCCGAGTCGATGAGTGCCACAGCCAATATTTTCGTTGGGCAGACGGAGGCTCCGCTGGTGGTCAAGCCGTACATCGCAACCATGACCCAGTCGGAATTGTTTGCAGTCATGGTGGGTGGCCTTGCGTCCGTGGCTGGATCAGCTTTGGGTGGGTACGCGATGATTGGAGTGCCCGTCGATTATCTGATTGCGGCGTGTTTCATGTCAGCCCCAGGAGGGTTGTTGTTTGCAAAAATGCTCATGCCCGAGACCGAGGAGCCAAGGACTGAATTGCCCAGCCGGGCCGACGACGAAGCACCCGTGAACGTCATCGACGCCGCAGCCGGTGGAGCCTCTTCGGGACTCCAGTTGGCTTTGAATGTGGGGGCCATGTTGTTGGCTTTTGTGGCGCTCATCGCCCTTCTCAATGGCATGTTGGGTGGCATAGGGTCATGGGTTGGTCGACCTGATCTCACCTTGGAACTGATGCTGGGGTGGGCGTTCAGCCCCTTGGCCTTCCTGTTGGGGGTGCCTTGGTCGGAAGCGGTCACCGCTGGATCGTTCATCGGCCAGAAACTGGTCGTCAACGAATTCGTGGCCTACTTGAATTTGGCGCCTTACCTCGTGGAGGGTGCGGCAGGAGCGTTGTCTCCCAAAACTGCGGCCATCGTGTCGTTCGCTCTTTGTGGTTTCGCCAACCTGAGCTCCATCGCCATATTGTTGGGTGGGCTCGGTGGGATGGCGCCTTCTCGAAGGAAAGACATCGCCAAGTTTGGCTTGTTGGCTGTGATGGCCGGCACCATGTCCAACTTGATGTCAGGCACCATTGCCGGCTTGTTTGTGGCGCTTGGATGAGTGAGCTCAACAAGGGGGATGCGGGATTGCCGCAAGAGTGGATCCAAAGGAAACGAGATGGCCATGAACTCTCGCCTTCAGAGCTTCATGCCTTTGTGCAAGGTGTGACTTCTGGCACCGTCAGTGAAGCCCAAATTGCGGCTTTCGCCATGGCGGTGTATTTCCAAGACTTGTCGGTCCATGAGCGGGTGGAACTCACCCTTGCCGTCCGTGATTCGGGAAGGGTGTTGACGTGGGATGCGCAAGCCCTTGGAGGACCAATCTTGGACAAGCACAGCACAGGAGGCGTGGGGGACACCGTGTCCCTGATGCTCGCTCCCATGCTGGCGGCGTGTGGCGCGTTTGTGCCCATGATCGCGGGTCGAGGTTTGGCCCACACAGGCGGAACCATCGACAAGCTCGAGGCGATTCCCGGTTACAACACGGGCGTCGACGTGACGCATTTCCAAAAGGTCGTTCGCGACTGTGGGTTTGCGATTGTCCGTCAAACAGACGATTTGGCTCCTGCCGACCGGCGGATGTACGCCACACGAGATGTCACTGCGACGGTGGAGCATTTGGGATTGATTACGGCATCCATCGTGTCTAAGAAATTGGCTGCGGGGTTGGAGCACCTTGTGCTTGATGTCAAGTGTGGAAACGGCGCGGTCATGCAAGATCGCGTGTCTGCCAGGGCATTGGCCGAAAGCATGGTGGCGGTGGGCAATGGGGCCGGAATGAACACGTCTGCACTCTTGACGGACATGTCCGTGCCGCTGGCTTGGTCGGCCGGCAACGCGGTCGAGGTCCAGGAAGCGGTGGCCTACCTCCGCAACGACGGTCCACGGCATCCCCGCCTGGACGAGGTTGTCATGTCTTTAGGCACCAAGCTCTTGGTGCAGGCCGGCATCCAAGGCACGACGTCCGACGCCCGGCACCAATTGAGGCAGGTCTTGGACAACGGCCGAGCCCTGGAATTGTTCGCGCAAAGTGTGTCCCGCATGGGTGGAGATCCTGCGGTTGCAGAAAAGCCTGTCCAGGTGCTCCCTCAGGCTTCGTTTGTTCGTCCCGTACATGCTCCGTTCGAAGGCACCCTGACTGCGTACGACGTACGTCAGGTGGGGATGGCAGTGGTGGAGTTGGGTGGAGGTAGAACGTGCCCTGACGCATCCATTGATCCGTCTGTGGGCTTGACTCAACTGCCATTGGTGGGTCAGACGTTCTCCCGAGGCGACGCGCTGCTGAAGATTCACGCCCCTAGCGAACGTGCATGGCAAGTCGCACAAAAGCGCTTGGTTGACGCGATGACCTTCGACGGTGAAGTGAAGTCGCCCAACGTCGTGGTGGAGCATGTGGGTTGAACCATGAGGAGTGGCGATCTTTGTCGCCATGGTCAAAGTGAAAATGTTCGATTCGGTGTCCCGAGAGGCGATGCCTGCAATGGAAATGCCACCATTGAATGCCCACGCGTTTCATGATGTTGTGGACAGCCGACGTAGTGTGAGGATTTATGCTGCTGACCGAGTGCCTGAGGAGGTGGTAAACCGGTGTGTGGATGCGGCGCATAAAGCCCCCAACAGCTCGAATTTGCAGTGTTGGGAATTGCATCGTGTCTCCAATGCAGGCAAGAAGAAGGCCTTGGTCGAGGCTTGCTTGGGTCAGCCGGCGGCGTCCACCGCACCTGAGTTGTTTGTTTTTGTGGCACGCCCAGACATGTGGAGGCGCAACAACCGTTGGATGATTGAGGAATTTGATCGCCGAGGAGACACCCCTGAGCGGGCGTATCAGTACTTCAGGAAAATCACAAAGATCGCCTACACCCAGGGTCTGTTCGCATGGGTGAAGCGCGTGTGGTTCCTGCTCAGGGCGTTGTCCAAACCCACACCAAGAGAGCCGGTCGGTCGGGCAGACATGCGGGTGTGGGCGCACAAAAGCACGGCTCTTTCAGCGGCTCACTTCATGCTGGCCATGCGAGCGGAAGGGTACGACACGTGTCCCATGGAGGGCATGGACAGCGTTCGGGTGAAGCGGATCCTAGGATTGCCAAGAGGCAGCGAGGTGTGCATGGTGGTGTCCGCGGGAAGGCGCACTGAAAAAGGGGTCTACGGACCACGATTCCGATTCGATCGAAACACATTCTACCACA
>DKNS01000187.1 GCA_002469765.1 Flavobacteriales bacterium UBA7382
TGTCTTCCGGGGTGTCTATGAATGAAATCTCGGGGATGCGGCCCATGGCGCTGAACGTAGTGCGTACCAAGTCGAGGAAGGTGCGGCCGTCGCCACTTCCCAAATTGTACAACCCCGAGTGCGCCGGGATGCGGTGGTGCATGAAGTGAAGCAGCACGCTGCACACGTCCTCCACGTGGACGAAGTCCCGGGTTTGATGGCCGTCTGCAAAGTCAGGACGGTGGCTTCGGAACAACTTCATGCCTCCCGTGGCTTCCACTTGTCGAAAGGTGTGCAGGACCACAGAGGCCATGCGCCCCTTGTGGAATTCGTTGGGCCCATAGACGTTGAAGAACTTGAACCCAGTCCAGAAGTAGGGCTTGCGTTCTTGGGCGAGGGCCCACGCGTCGAAGTCGTTTTTGGACCTTCCATAAGGGTTGAGGGGTTGGAGGTCCTCCACAATGTCGTGGCTGTCGACGTAGCCCAAAATTCCGTCGCCATAGGTGGCCGCTGAACTGGCGTAAATGAGGGGGAGACCAAATTCCACGCAAAGGTTCCAGATGTCTTTGCTGTACTGAAGATTCAGGGCATTCAAGAGGTCTTCGTCTTGTTCTGTGGTGTCGGTGCGGGCCCCGAGGTGGAACACGAATTGCACCTGCGATTCGTTCGTGCGAAGCCACGCGGGAAAGTCCTTTCGGTCCACGCGCTCAGTCACGTCGAGGTGGTCGTGGTTGGGGTGTTTGGCCTCCACACTGAAGTCATCGACCAAGATCAATTGGCGGTAATCCGCTTCCAACAGCCTGACGGCAAGCACGCTTCCGATGAAGCCTGCAGCTCCTGTAACCACAATCATGCCGCGAAGGTAGCCCGGTGAAAACATCTGCTGCCTTTGTCGGGTTATCGCATCATGAAGAACGTCTACGTCACTCGCCGCGCCCGATTCAATGCCGCCCACAAGTTGTGGAACGACGATTGGGACGAGGCCAAGAACCTGGAGGTTTTCGGAAAATGTGCCAATCCAAATTGGCACGGTCACAACTACGAACTTCACGTCACCGTGAAAGGAGTGCCCTCCGAAGACACAGGTTATTGCATGAACCTCAAGGACTTGAAGGACATCATCAAGGACAAAGTGGAGGAGCCTTTGGATCACAGGAACTTGAACATCGATGTGCCCTTTATGCAGGGAAAGCGGACATCCACAGAAATTCTCATCATCGCCATCTGGGAGGAGCTCGAGGACGTCATCGCAGAGCGGGGATGCCAGCTTCACCACATCCGGTTGTACGAGACGGAGAACAATTACGCCGACTACTACGGCGGGGAGTGAACCGCTGAGCGATTGCAAAATTTGGTCAAGGCTGAGGGCTGAAGAGATCCATCGTGCATCTTTGGAGCATGGATCAACCACCACGTCTTTTTGAGGGCGCACGCCCTGAGCTTCACGAAACGCGTTTCACCAACGAAGCTTCGGTGTCGTCGTTCATGTCCACGGTCTTCACATGGATGGTGGCAGGTTTGGCTGTCACCGGTGCAGCCGCGTATTGCGCCGCGACCAGCGAATTGTACCTCTCACTCATGCAAGGGGCGGGGTTTTGGCTTGTGACCTTGGCGCCTTTTGGGTTTTTGCTGGTGATGAATTTTGGGCTTCAAAAACTCAGCGTCACTTCCCTCGCGTTGTGCTTTCTCGCGTTCGCCGGCACCATGGGGCTAAGCCTTGGGGGCATATTTTTCATTTACGCTTTGGGGAGCATCGCCCAGGTCTTTGCGATCACAGCGGGCACCTTCGCCATCATGGCCATCGCCGGCTACACCACCAACGTGGATTTGTCGCGCTTCGGCAGCTTGCTGTTCATGGCGCTCATCGGCATCCTGTTGGCGACACTTGTGAATTGGTGGATGAAGAGCCCGATGATGGACTTCATCATCAGCGCGGGTGGGGTCCTCGTGTTCACGGGATTGGTGGCTTACGACACGCAACGTTTGAAGCGCATCGCCGCAGGGGCGGAGTATGGGGCCGTGGCCCCTATGAAGTTGGCCTTGTTGGGCGCCACCTCGCTCTATTTGGACTTCCTCAACTTGTTCCTGTTCCTGCTGCGCTTGTTGGGCCGCCGGGACTGATCAGTGCGCCACCATCCAGCGCTGCGTCCACGTTTGACCTGACGCAGTTTGGAGGGTCAAGAGGTACGGGCCGATGGCCAAGTCGCGGGAGTCGACAAACAAACGTTGTGTCCCGCGGGCCATGCGTCCTTCGTGCAACTGGTGGACTGGCTGGCCAAGGCCGTTGCGCAGCGTCACGGTGCACTCCACCGCTTTTGGGAAATTGACCTCGAAGCAAGAAATCTCTGATCCAGGGTTGGGGTAGGCCGCCACCCACGGCGAGAAGCCTTCGGCATGCACGATGTGGTCGGTGCCTCCCAAGACATTGAACGACCAGTGTCCTGCAGGTGCGGGCATGGGACGGTTGCCCGTTTTGCCGCTGTTCGCTGCCGCCGACACGTAATAGAACACCTTGGTGCCCGCAGGTTGGGCAGGGATGTCCCCCGCGAATTCACCCTCCAAGATGCCTTCGCTCATGGGCACTTCGTTCCAGGGCCCTTCTGCCGAAGTGGACCACGACAGGGTGGCTGAAGAGATGCCCGAGCGGTGGCTGATTTCCGCGACCACCTCGTAAGGCGTGCTTTCGTTCTCGGTGTCGTTCAAGGGAAGGTGGCTGATCATCAGCGGGTCCTCCACACCCACGGAATGTGTGATGCAGTGAATGGCACCGCTCAACGCGATGATGTTGGAGTTGCCGCCGTCGCAATCGATGCCCACGATGTTGTACCCGGGCATGGCTTCTTCCCAAATCCGAATCGCCGTGGTGTCGTATTGCTGGTAGTACGTGGGCAAGATGACTGTGTTGTTCACAAACACGGCATTGCTGTACGTGAGGTAGTCCCCATTTTGGTTGGGGTAGCCTCCGCCTTGCTCAGGGGGGCTTGGGATGCGAACGACGTCGAAAGGTGTGCCCCACTTGGTGGTGAAGTTGCTCAACACGTATTGCAGGTTCGCTTCGATTTGAGGGCCGTCGGCCACACCCTGAGGGTACTCCGCCACCAACAGCGTCGACTCGTCCAGCAACTTCATGTGCATGTCGATGTGGTGAATGCCGTCGTAAGGCAGGTTGTCCATTTTCACATAAGTGTCCACCCCGTGGAACGCTTCCACGATTTGGTCAATGTCGTCCTCCGTGTGGTCGGGGAACGTGGTCCACCAGGACTGTTCGCCGTTGTTTTCGTCGAGGATGAGTTCGGAAGCAAAGGCGGTGCCGTGGCCGTCGGACATCCAGTTCCCCCCGGTGTTCATCAAGTCGCTGGGCGACTCGATGGTGCTGTACAAGGTGAGGCCCATGTGGTCGGCCAAAGCATCTGGGATGGCGTCGTCGTCCGGGCGTGGGCGGTTGTACAACCAGTCGACCAGCACGCGGCCGTCGTTCCACTCGGTGTAGACGGTGTTGGCGCCGTAATCCCGGATCCAAATGCTGTTGGTGGGCACGTCGACCACCTCAATGCTGTCCATGGACAACGGACCGCCGCAAGATCCTCCAGTGAGGTATGATGTCGTTTGGTTGGGCTCTTCCGAAAAGATGACCACCCGGCACTCTTGGCTGGCTGCGGACGCGATTTGCTTCAGGATGCATGAAAATCCTTCCCAAGTGATGGTCAACACCTCAATCTCCTCCCATTCCGCCGCCGTACGCAAGTTGGAGCCCGGAGGCGGGGAGGGAATGCCGCGGCTCAAGGTGCCAAATTGTCCATCAAGTGGACGGGTCATGTCGAGTTCCCATGGGGCGAAGCCTTTCGGGAGAATGCGGTCTTCTTGGCCGGCGTGTTGCCCCCAAACCAACCCCGAAATCAGGGTCAAGACGAGAAGGGCGAAGGTGCGGGAGAATGAAGGTTTCAATTTCATGACGCCAAGGTACCGCGGCTTCCGCCTTCGAAGGGTGCGCGAGGGCCTCAGCTGCCCCAAGTCCTCAGTCGAGGTCCAAGCTCACGACCTCTCCGGCGGGGCACCACACGGAGTCGATTGCCGTGCTGTCCAAGCCTGCGCAGGCCCAATAACGGTGATGCAACAGCCACGTGTCACCCGTGATGAAGCACGTGGACTGGTCGGTGGCACCACCTTCCACGGCCACCCAGTCTGTGCTGCAGTTCCATCGCACTTCGGAGGCGGCACCTTCCACATCGCGGGGAATCCAACGGTAAATCATGTTGCTATTGGTGCACTCTGGCAAGGAGTTGGAAAGGGAAGCGTCCACGCGGGTTTGGGACATGACCGCGACTTCTTTGTCGTTCACCATCTCGCCTGAGGACAGGTCCTCAGGGTTGAACGGCACCAGTTCCTCGAAGCAGCCCTCGCGCTCCACACGAAGGCGGATGGACAGCACGTTGCTTCGAACGGTCTCAAGCTCCACCACGCCGTCTGCGCCGGTGACGGCGTGGTCCACCTCGGTGTAAAACCCGTTGAGCACCCCGTTTTCCAGGCGCTGTTCCTCCAGGGTGACCAGGACTTGTGAGGCCGGTGAGGTGGGGTCCTCCCATTCCACACATGCGACACGGAACCGGATGGACGAATCTTCAGGGCGGCAAGACCAGGTGGTTCCTGCCAAAAGCAGGGCCAAGGCTGCGAAGCATTGAAAATGGCGGCGAGGTGTCATCCGACCACTTGGAGTTTGGCGAATTTGAGGAGCAGTTGCTTTTTGCCGACCGCAGGGAACGTGATTGTCGCTTTTTCATTGGGGGCGCTGCCCTCGATGTGCAAGACCCGCCCTTTGCCAAATTTGGCGTGCATCACGATGTCGCCCACTGCGATGTTGGCGTCCGTGCCGGCTGCAGGGTTGGAGGGCGGCGAGGCTTGAGATGCACCACGGCCTCCACCTTTCGCAGCTTCCTTCATGCTGGACCAATTGCCAGGCTGTGTAGGTTTGGAAGAGGTGGGTTGGGCCTTGCTTGCCAACCGACCAAACGACCTTGGGGCCGTCCCGCTCGGCATGCGCTGGAATTGACTGCGCGCTTGGGCGAAGTCGACAGGGCTTCGGGACGTCGGGGTATGCTGGGGGAGGACAATGCAGGTCTCGTCGATCTCTTCCAAGAAACGGCTGGGGTCGCCCTGGGTCACTTGTCCCCACTTGAAGCGCGTCAGCGCGTACGACAACGTGCACGTGACTTCAGCCCTTGTCAACGCGACATAAAAGAGACGTCGTTCTTCTTCCAATTCGGCACGGCTTTCCATGGCCATCTGGGAGGGGAACAGCTGTTCCTCCAGCCCCACGATGTGGACGTGCTTGAATTCAAGTCCCTTGGCAGCGTGGACCGTCATGAGGCTCACCTTGTTGTCGTCATCGTCCTCGTTGTCGGCGTCCGTCAGCAGGGCGACGTCAATCAAGAAATCGGACAAGGACTGGGCGTCTTCGTTTGCGGGGTTCTCCACAAATCCTTGGAGTGCATTCAGCAATTCTTGGACGTTCTCGTACCGCGCCACACCCTCCGGGGTTTTGTCGCTGTACAATGCGTGCACAAGGCCGGATCGTTTTGCAATGGCCAAACCCAAAGCGTGGGCATTGGCCGTGCCGGCCTCGGCAGAAAAGGCGGACACCATGTCTGCGAATTCGCGCAGCTTTTTCCAGGCTGAACCCTTCAGGTTGTCCGGAGGCATGCCGTGCTCGGGGTGCAACACGTCCCACAAGCTCTTTTCTTCCCCGGCTGCAAGCGCAATCAGTTTGTCCATGGTGGTCTTTCCAATCCCTCGGGCTGGGTAGTTGACCACACGCTTGAAGCCTTCGTCGTCGCTTGGGTTGACCGTCAGACGGAAGTATGCCAGCAAGTCCTTGACCTCCTTGCGCTGATAGAAGGACAGCCCACCATAGATGCGGTAGGGGACATTGAGCTTCCTCAAGCTCTCTTCAAACGAACGCGATTGCGCGTTGGTGCGGTACAGAATGGCGAAGTCCTTGTATTGACAACCGTCGTGCCCCCGCACTTCAAAAATCTTGTTGGCCACAAAGCGTCCTTCGTCGTTGTCCGAGGTGGCTCTGAAGACCTTGATTTTTTCTCCATCCGAATTCTGAGTCCAAACTTCCTTGGGGATTTGATCCTGGTTGTTTGCAATCACTGAATTCGCGGCACGGACAATGTGGGAGGTGGAGCGGTAATTCTGCTCCAGCTTGAACAGCTTGGCATCCTGGTAGTCCTTTTTAAAGTTGAGGATGTTCTCGATGTTCGCTCCACGGAATGAGTAGATGCTTTGGGCGTCGTCCCCCACCACGCAGACATTCTCGTGCACGGCGCCAAGCTGCTTGATGATGAGGTATTGCGCGAAGTTGGTGTCTTGGTACTCGTCCACAAGGATGTACTGGAACCTGTGCTGGTACTTGCTCAACAGATCTGGGAAGTCACGGAGCAGCACATTCATCTTGTACAAGAGGTCGTCAAAATCCATGGCGCCCGCTCGGAAGCACCTCGCCTCGTAGTTGGCGAAGATCTCGGCAAGCATGGGACGACCAGCTTGCTGGTCTTCAGAACGAATCTCGGTGTGCTCGGCATACGCCTTCGCGTCGATCAAGTTGTTCTTGGCGGAGCTGATCCGACTCTGGATGCTCGCGGGCTTGTACACTTTGTCGTCAAGGCCCATGCCTTTGATGATGTCCTTCAACAGGCTGCGGCTGTCCTGCGTGTCGTAGATGGTGAAATTCCGCGGATAGTTGATGCGCTCGCATTCCATCCGCAGGATGCGTGCGAAAATGCTGTGAAACGTCCCCATCCAAAGGTTGCGCGCTTCGCTTTCCCCCACCAGGCTGCCAATGCGGTGCTTCATTTCCTTGGCCGCCTTGTTGGTGAAGGTCAAGGCCAAAATCGAAAACGGATCCACCCCTTGGGTCATCATGTGGGCGATCCGGTAGGTTAAGACCCGGGTCTTCCCAGAGCCCGCACCCGCAATCACCATCATGGGCCCATCCATGTGGGCCGCCGCCTCCCGTTGGACTTCGTTGAGATCTTCTAAGAAATTCACAATCGAAAGGTACATTCGAGCCTCGCTTGGGCGACCACCCGCAGCAACGCGCTTGCAAAGTGGGTGATTCATGTTGGGTTGGAGAAGTCACCTTAAATATCTCCCGCCAACCCTTGCTTTTTAGTTGGTTTCGTCTACTTTTGCACCCCCTTTAGAATTTGGGGGGGAAGTATTTTATGCCCATAGATTAACGTCAAACCTAGACGATGCCTACCATCCAGCAGCTCATCCGCAAAGGAAGGGTCACCAAGACTCAGGCGAGTAAATCGGCCGCTTTGGACTCATGTCCACAACGCCGTGGTGTCTGCGTTCGTGTGTACACGACCACGCCGAAGAAGCCAAATTCCGCCATGAGAAAGGTCGCCCGTGTGCGACTCACCAACGGAAACGAAGTGAATGCCTACATCGGCGGTGAAGGACACAACCTCCAAGAACACAGCATCGTGCTCGTGCGCGGCGGACGTGTCAAGGACCTTCCAGGTGTGCGTTATCACATTGTGCGCGGTGCACTTGACACCGCAGGAGTGGACGGACGCATGCAGCGCCGTTCGAAGTATGGCACCAAGCGCCCTAAGGCGAAAAAGTAATCTGACGACATGAGAAGAAAAGTCGCCAAAAAGCACCGCATTCTCCCCGACGCCAAGTTTGGGGACGTGCAAGTGACCACGTTTGTGAACAACCTGATGCTGGACGGGAAGAAGAGCGTGGCCTTCACCATTTTCTACAACGCCATTGAGCGCGTGTCCGAGCGGACAGGCGAAGAAGGGTTGGAGCTCTTCAAGAAGGCCCTAGAAAACGTCACGCCTGCCGTTGAAGTGCGCAGCCGTCGCGTCGGAGGTGCGACCTTCCAGATTCCGACACCGATTCGGGACAGCCGCAAAGAGAGCATGGCCATGAAGTGGCTCATCGACTACTCGCGAAAGCGCAATGAGAAGAGCATGGCTGAACGCCTCGCTGCGGAAATCATTGCCGCGGCCAAGGAGGAGGGAGCCACTTTCAAGAAGAAGGAAGACACCCACCGCATGGCTGAGGCCAACAAGGCATTTGCCCACTTCCGTTTCTGACACTGACTGCATTGATCTGAAATCATGGCCCAAAGAGACCTCAACTTTACGCGCAACAT
>DKNS01000061.1 GCA_002469765.1 Flavobacteriales bacterium UBA7382
AGTTCATGATGTCGTAAGTGCTCAAGTCAGAGGCGACCATCACACGGTGTTTGGGCAGGTTGCGGCAGCTGCGGTGGATGGCGTCATTTGCTGCAGGCAACACAGTCAAAGTCTTCTTGTCAGAAAGCTTCAATCCCTCCAACACCGCCAAGAACTCCTTGGTCTTGGGCGTGTCCATGCTGATGTTCTCCACCACAGTGATGCCCTCACCTTTGGCCTTGTAGCTCAAGGCACTCTTTCGGGCAAGCTTCTTCAACTTGCCATTCAACTTCTGGGTGTAGTCACGTGGCTCTGGACCAAACACCGTACCACCACCGCGGAACAATGGGTTCTTGATGCTGCCCGCACGCGCGGTACCAGTTCCTTTCTGCTTCTTGATTTTGCGGGTTGAACCCGTCACGAAGGAGCGGCTGAGGCTGTCGTGCGTACCCTGACGCTGTGCGGCCAAGTAGCGCTTCACATCGAGGTAAATCGCGTGGTCGTTTGGCTCAATGCCAAACACCGCATCATCGAGGTCCACAGACTTCTTCGTCTTGGATCCTTTGCTGCTGTATACGCTCAGTTTCATGATGCTTCAGGCTTACGGATGATCACAGAGGCTCCTTTGTGACCGGGCACAGCGCCCTTGACCACAAGTAGGCCTTCTTCCGGGAGAACCTTGAGGATTTCGAGGTTTTCAATGGTGACACGTGAGTTGCCCATCTGACCCGCCATGCGCATGCCCTTGAAGACACGAGCCGGGGTTGACGCAGCACCAATGGATCCTGGTGCGCGCAGACGGTTGTGCTGACCGTGTGTGGCTTGACCCACACCGGCGAAACCGTGGCGCTTCACAACACCCTGGAAACCTTTACCCTTGGATTTGCCGCTGATGCTGACAAATTGGCCCTCGGTGAACACATCGTCCACATTCAAGGTGTCTCCTGGTTGCAATTCTTGTTCAAAGGCATTGAACTCCACCAGACGACGCTGTGGAGACACACCGGCACGCTTGAAATGGCCCTGCATGGCCTTCGACGTGTGCTTGTCGGAACGCTCGCCGTAACCAAGTTGAACGGCTTCATAGCCGTCCCGCTCGAGGGTACGTACTTGCGTCACAACGCAAGGACCAACTTCCAATACTGTGCATGGGAGATTCTTCCCAGCGGCACTGTAGATGCTGGTCATGCCTACTTTTTTCCCTATGAGTCCGGGCATGGTGTTTGTTTTTATAAATGAAGTCCGACGGGAATCAGACCTTGATTTCTACTTCTACTCCGCTTGGCAACTCCAAACGCATGAGGGCGTCCACTGTCTTCGAGGAAGAGCTGTAGATGTCAATCAAACGCTTGTATGAGCTGAGCTCAAATTGCTCACGGCTCTTCTTGTTGACGTGCGGTGAACGCAAGACAGTGTAAATGCGCTGGTGCGTAGGCAGGGGCACAGGGCCGCTGATGACCGCTCCAGTCGACTTCACAGTCTTGACAATCTTTTCAGCTGACTTGTCGACCAGATTGTGGTCGTAAGACTTGAGCTTGATGCGAATTTTCTGAGTCATGTCGTCGTTGGATTAGCCTTTGGCGTCTTCGATCACCTTTTCCTGAATGTTGTTCGGCGCCTGGGCGTAGTGGCTGAAGCTCATGCTTGAAGTCGCACGCCCAGAGGTCAAAGTCCGGAGGTCGGTCACATAGCCGAACATCTCAGAAAGAGGCACTGCTGCATTCACGATGGTCTTTCCTGCACGCTCGCCTGTGCCTTCAATGATGGCACGGCGCTTGTTCAAGTCGCCAATGACCTCACCCATGTTTTCCTCCGGGGTCAACACCTCCAGTTTCATCATGGGTTCCAAAATTTTGGGGCTGCACTGCTTCACAGCTGAACGATAGGCAAACTTCGCAGCTTGCTCGAACGACAACTGATCCGAGTCCACGTTGTGATAGCTTCCATCCACCAACTCAACGTACATGCTGTCCATTGGGTAGCCTGCGAGAACACCGTTTTGCATGGCCTCCTTGAATCCCTTTTCCACCGATGGGATGAATTCCTTAGGGACGTTGCCTCCTTTGACGGCGCTCTTGAACACCAAGCCTTCTTTTTCTGGCTCAGGCGATGGACCAATCTTCACAATGATGTCGGCGAACTTACCCCGTCCACCAGATTGCTTTTTGTAAACTTCGCGGTGGTCCGCGGAGGCGAAAATGGCCTCTTTGTAGGCCACACGCGGCTGGCCTTGGTTGCACTCCACGTTGAACTCACGCCTCATGCGGTCAATCAACACTTCCAAGTGCAATTCACCCATGCCTGAAATCACCGTCTGACCGCTCTCTTCGTCGGTGTGCACCTGGAAGGTGGGGTCTTCTTCAGACAACTTCGACAACGCTGTGCCCAATTTGTCCATGTCTGCTTGAGACTTGGGTTCAATCGCGATGCCAATCACAGGAGCTGGGAAGCTCATGCTCTCAAGCACGATGGGCGCCTTTTCGTCGCAGAGGGTGTCTCCAGTCCGGATGTCCTTGAAACCCACAACCGCTCCAATGTCTCCAGCTTCCAACACGTCGATTGGGTTCTGCTTGTTCGAGTGCATCTGAAAGATGCGGCTGATGCGCTCCTTCTTGCCTGAACGGGTGTTCTTCACGTAAGAGCCTGCAGGCAGCTTACCCGAATAGGCCCGCACGAAACAAAGACGTCCCACAAACGGGTCGGTGGCAATCTTGAAGGCTAGACCGGAGAAAGGCTCGTTGGGGTCGGGCTTGCGCTCAAACTCCACAGACTCGTCGTCCGGGTCGGTTCCTGTGATGCTCTCCACGTCGTATGGCGATGGGAGGTACATCATGACCGCATCCAACATGGTCTGCACACCCTTGTTCTTGAATGCGGAGCCGCACAACAAAGGGGTGATCTCCATGGCGATGGTTGCCTTGCGAATCGCTTCCACGATTTCTTCCTTGCTGAGGCTGTCTGGATCCTCAAAGTACTTCTCCATCAAGGAGTCGTCTTGCTCGGCCGCAGCTTCAATCAACTTTTCGCGCCACTCCGCCACTGTGTCGACGAGGTCCTCAGGCATTGGGATTTCCTCCCACGTCATGCCCTTGTCCTCTTCATTCCACACGTAGGCTTTGTTGTCGATCAAATCCACGACTCCGCGGAAAGTTTCTTCCGCCCCGATGGGCAACTGCAGGGGCACTGGGCGCGCTCCGAGCATGTCCTTGATCATGCCGACCACCTTCAAGAAGTCCGCACCACTGCGGTCCATCTTGTTCACAAAGCCAATGCGTGGCACACCGTATTTGTCGGCGAGACCCCAGTTGGTTTCAGATTGTGGCTCCACTCCTGACACGGCGCAGAACAAACCGACGGCCCCGTCCAACACACGCAATGAGCGCTCCACCTCCACGGTGAAGTCCACGTGACCCGGAGTGTCAATGATGTTGATGCGGTAATCTTGGTCCTGGAACTTCCAGAAGCAAGTGGTCGCTGCAGACGTGATGGTGATGCCGCGCTCCTGCTCCTGC
>DKNS01000096.1:0-1651 GCA_002469765.1 Flavobacteriales bacterium UBA7382
GGCCTTCAAGATCACGTCAAACTCAGTCTTCTCTCCGCCGCCACCTTCACCGCCACCAGCGGCAGGTCCAGCAACTGCAACAGCAGCCGCAGCGGGTTCGATACCGTACTCCTCCTTGAGGATTTCAGCGAGTTCGTTCACCTCCTTGACAGTGAGGTTCACCAACTCTTCAGCCATAGCTTTCAAATCAGCCATAATGATTGGATTGGATTGTTTTCAAAGATTGTAATAGGGTGTCAAGCTCAGCCGCGTTCTTGCAGCGCCTTGACCAGACCAGAGATGGTGTTTCCACCAGAATTCAACGCACCGATGACGTTCTTCGCAGGAGATTGCAGCAACGCAATAACGTCTGCAATGACCTCCTCCTTCGACTTGATGGCGGTCAACGCCTCCAAATTGTTGTCGCCTAGGTACGTAGCTGCTTCGACATATGCGCCTTTCAAAACCGGCACGTCGTGCTTCTTTCGGAACTCCTTCAGCACACGTGCTGGGGCGTTTCCGACGTCGCCGACGAGAAGGGCCGTTTGGCCTTTAAGCACATCGTAAAGTTCCGAGAAGTCCCGGTCTTCGATGCGCTCCATCGCTTTGCGCAGCAGGGTGTTTTTCACCACACGCACACGGATGTCCTTCTTGTAACATTCACGGCGAAGGCTTGTCGTGGAGTCAGAGTCCAGGCCACTGGCATCTGTCAAGTACACGACGTTCTTCTCCGCAAGCATCTGCACAAGCTCGTCGATCAATTGATCCTTTTCAGTTCGAGTCATGTTGAGTCAATTTGCGAATCAGGCCGTTGCCGTCTTCTGTTCGATTTTGATTCCAAGTCCCTGCGTGGAGCTCATTGAGATGCTCTTCATGTAGGTCCCTTTGGCACTTGAAGGCTTCAATCGCAACAAGGTGTTGATGAGCTCAGCCGCATTCTCCTCAATCTTCGCCGCGTCGAAAGACACTTTGCCGACTGAGGCATGTACGATGCCAAACTTGTCCACCTTAAAGTCAATTTTACCTGCCTTCACATCTGTCACAGCCTTTCCAACTTCCATAGTCACTGTACCCGATTTCGGGTTGGGCATGAGGCCACGTGGTCCGAGAATTCGGCCCAACGCACCCACCTTACCCATGACTTGGGGAGTGGTAATAATTACATCCACATCGGTCCATCCGCCTTTGATCTTAGTCACGTAATCGTCCAACCCAACGTGGTCGGCACCGGCGTCCTTCGCTTCCTGCTCTTTGTCAGGTGTGCAAAGCACCAGCACACGTACGTTTTTGCCTGTCCCGTGAGGGAGGCTCACCGTTCCACGAACCATTTGGTTCGCTTTCCGGGGGTCTACGCCAAGGCGCACAGCAAGGTCTACTGTTGCATCAAACTTGGTGGTCGAAGTCTCTTTCACGAGGGAAGAGGCTTCAGCCAAGCTGTAAAGCTTTTCCGAGTCGATTTTTCCAGCGACCGCTTTCTGGTTCTTAGTTAGTCGTCCCATATTGCGCGGTTTGTGACTTAGAAGGGGGCTTCTCCGATGACGTTGATGCCCATGCTACGTGCAGTCCCTGCCACCATCCGCATTGCGGATTCAACAGAGAAGCAGTTCAAATCGGGCATCTTGTCTTCTGCAATAACGCGTACTTGGTCCCAAGTGACTTTGCCCACCTTGCT
>DKNS01000096.1:2003-3611 GCA_002469765.1 Flavobacteriales bacterium UBA7382
TTAAGCTTGGCGGCCTCCATCAGTTGCACTGCGGCCGGTGGGGTCTTGATGACAAAGTCGAACGACTTGTCGCCATAGACCGTGATGACCACAGGAAGCACCTTACCCGCTTTATCTTGAGTTCGAGCATTAAATTGCTTACAGAACTCCATGATATTCACACCCTTGGCACCCAGAGCGGGTCCCACAGGAGGTGACGGGTTGGCGGCACCACCGCGTATTTGCAGCTTGATTAGTCCAGCTACTTCTTTAGCCATTGATCATATATTTGAACAGTCCTAGACCCGCGCAAAGGGAAGCATTAAAGGGACATTGCGGAGAGCTTCGGCTGTCTGTTCCGTTGATTAGCTTTCTTTTTCTACCTGAAGGTAGCCTAGTTCGACCGGCGTCTTGCGCCCGAAGATTTTGACCATCACCTTCAGTTTCTTCTTTTCTTCGTTCACGTCCTCAATGTTGCCGTGGAAGCCATTGAAAGGACCGTCGGTCACCTTCACCAGTTCACCAGCGACGTATGGGATGTTGATTTCTTCATCGGTGTCGGCGAGATCGTCAACCACTCCCAAGATGCGGTTGACCTCGCTCTGACGCAAGGGAAGAGGTTCACCACGCTTTTCTGCGCCGAGGAACCCAATCACATTGGTGACATTGCGAATGATGTGTGGCACCTCCCCCATCAAGGACGCCTCGATGTACACGTAACCTGGGAACAGGTTGCGCTCCTTCGAGACCTTCTTGCCGTTGCGGATGGTGAAGACCTTTTCCATGGGAATCAGGACTTGCCCCACGTAGTCCTGCAATCCCGCTGCTGCGATTTCAGTTTCCACGGTTTCTTGAACGCGCTTCTCCTGACCGCTCACAGCACGGACGACGTACCACTTTTTTTCGATTTCACTCATGATGATAGGCTGTGGGCCTTTAGAGCAATTGGTAAATCAAGCCCACCACACCACTCCAAAGAGCGTCAGCGGCGTTGACCCCAAACACCCAGTCCATGGCGGACACGATGAATGCAATCAAGAGGCTGGCCACAAAAACCAAGACTGCAGATTCCTGCAATTCACGCCAGGACGGCCAAGTGACCTTGGTCTGGAGCTCTTGGACAGAGGCTTGCAAGTATTCAGTAAACGAAGACATGTTGTCAGTTTTTAGCACGGGCGGCAGGGCTCGAACCTGCAACCAATGGTTTTGGAGACCACTACTCTACCAATTGAGCTACGCCCGTAGATGGAGGAAGAAGGACCCCCCTGAAGGGGACCTTCTTCCTAAGTTTTGGATGGGTGCGAACCCCTCGAATCAGTCGAGGATTTCGGTCACCTGGCCAGCACCCACGGTACGTCCACCCTCACGGATGGCGAAACGCAAGCCCTTGTCCATTGCGATCGGTGCGATGAGCTGCACGTCGATGGTGACGTTGTCACCAGGCATGACCATCTCACGGCCGGCTTCCAAAGAAATCTCGCCTGTCACGTCTGTTGTACGGAAGTAGAACTGTGGGCGGTACTTGTTGTGGAATGGGGTGTGACGGCCACCCTCTTCTTTTTTGAGGATGTAGACCTCACCCTTAAAGTGGGTGTGAGGCGTGATGCTGTTGGGAGCAGCGATCACCAT
>DKNS01000096.1:3939-4066 GCA_002469765.1 Flavobacteriales bacterium UBA7382
CCACGACGGATGTCCTTCTTGTCAATGCCGCGGAGCAACAAACCAACGTTGTCACCTGCTTCACCGCGATCCAAGATCTTGCGGAACATTTCCACACCTGTGATGGTGGTCTTCTGCTTTTCAGCAG
>DKNS01000010.1 GCA_002469765.1 Flavobacteriales bacterium UBA7382
TTCTCCGACCACGGCGCCAACCGTTTGGGGGCTTCGGCGCTCATGCAAGGCTTGGCCGACGGGTACTTCGTGTTGCCTTACACGATCGGCGACTACCTCGCTGACGACATTCGGACCGGGGCGGTTGCGAACGACACTCCTGAATTCATGGAAGCGGAAGCGGCTGTGAAGGAACGCTTGGAGAAGTTCATCGGCAACGATGGCGACACCCCGGTGGACGATTTCCACCGCCGGTTGGGCCGCATCATGTGGGACAACTGTGGCATGGCCCGCAACCGGGAAGACTTGACCCAGGCCATCGCGGACATCTCTGCATTGCGCGAGGAGTTCTACGCCAAGGTGCGTGTGCCGGGCAAGTTGAATGGATACAACCCTGAATTGGACAAGGCTGGTCGTGTGGCGGACTTGATCGAATTGGGAGAGTTGATGTGCAAGGATGCGCTTGAGCGTGAGGAGAGCTGCGGCGGACACTTCCGTGATGAGCACCAAACTGAGGAGGGCGAGGCCCTGCGCCGCGATGACGTATTCACGTTTGTGAGTGCATGGGAGCACAAAGGGTCGCCCAAGGATGCCGAGCTGCACAAGGAGGAGCTTGTGTACGACAACATTGAATTGAAGCAGCGTAGCTACAAATAATCAGGAAGACCCAGAACGATGAATCTGACGCTCAAAGTTTGGCGCCAAGACGGCCCAGAAGACAAAGGACGACTCGAGCCACACCAGCTCGCGGGCGTGACCGGCGACATGTCTTTCCTTGAAATGATGGATGTGCTCAACGACAAGATCATCCGCGAAGGCGGCGATCCTGTGGTGTTTGACCACGACTGTCGCGAAGGCATTTGTGGCATGTGCTCGATGTTCATCAACGGCGAGGCCCACGGTCCGGGACGCGGGGTGACCACCTGCCAATTGCACATGCGCTCGTTCAAGGACGGAGACACCATCACCATCGAGCCATGGCGTGCCTCAGCCTTCCCTGTGGTGAAGGATTTGGCGGTGGACCGCAGCGCGTTTGACCGTGTGATTCAAGCGGGTGGCTATGTGTCGGTGAACACCAGCGGCGAGACGCTAGACGCCAATGCCATTCCCATCCCCAAGGCTGACGCAGATGAAGCGTTCAGTGCGGCGACCTGCATCGGATGTGGTGCCTGCGTGGCCACCTGCAAGAATGCCTCGGCGATGTTGTTTGTTTCGGCCAAGGTGAGTCAGTTCGCTTTGCTTCCACAGGGCCAGCCCGAGCGCAAGCGCCGCGTCACCCGCATGGTGGAGCAGATGGACAAGGAGGGCTTCGGCAACTGCACCAACACAGGTGCGTGTGCCGTGGAGTGTCCCAAGGGCATTGACCTGAACAACATCGCGCGCATGAACCGCGACTTCTTGAGCTCGTCTTTGACAGGCGAGTGACCTGAGTGACAACCCTTTTTGAACGGATGATTGTACTTTTGTGGTATGACGTTACGTTTTCTCTTTGCGCTTGTGTGTTTGACTTCAGCCCAGTCGGGATGGGCGCAGAAGGCTGAATTGACGTTTGGGGTGTCTGGCCTTTGTGGCATGTGCGAGAACCGCATTGAGGAAGCATACGATCAAAAGGGCATCGTGGCCGCAGATTACGACCTCGACAAGCACACCTTGCACGTGGTCTACAGGGCCAAAAAATGGGACGAGGAGCGCCTCCACAAGTTGGCCACCTCGGTGGGCCACGACACGGACAAGTTCAAAGCCAGCGACGATGTGTATGTCAACTTGCACGGCTGCTGCAAGTACCGTGAGCACGCCTCATGCCCCACCCAAGACCACGAGCATTGACGTCAATGCGCGGCAAGATCTTGGTTTGCGCCCTGGCCTTTGTGAACACAGGCGCGGTGTCGGCACAAGGTTCCCTGCGGGGCAAAGTTTTCGCCCCTGAAGACCATTCAGAACACAACCATGCGCCCGGTGAACACGTCGGCAAAACACCTTTCGACCCTCTTCCTGGTGCCACTGTGATGTGGAAGGGCAGTGCAGAGGGCACGACAACCGACGCGTTTGGGTTTTTCCAGATCCGGCCTCGACGCAACCCCGACACGCTGCGGGTGAGCATGGTGGGCTACACCACAGTGGATGTGCTCTACAGCGGGGAGGACTATCTGGAGGTGCCGCTTGAGCCTGGCGTGCTGTTGCAGTCTGCCGACATCGTCTTTGAGGAGCGGTCCCAGAGCGTGTCGCTGCTCGACCCCATCAACATCCAACAACTCAGCCGCCAGGAACTCTGCAAGGCGGCGTGTTGCAATTTGAGTGAGGCGTTTGAAACGAATGCGTCGGTGGACGCGAGCTTCACAGATGCGGTGACTGGCACACGTCAGATTCACATGCTGGGCCTTGCGGGGAAGTACACCCAGTTGCTCGTCGATAATTTGCCAGGCCCGCGCGGCTTGAACGTGGTTCAAGGGATGAGCTTCATCCCGGGTCCTTGGATTGAGAGCATCTACATTTCCAAAGGGGTGGGGACCGTGGCGTCGGGCTACGAGAGTTTCACAGGCCAAATCAACGTCGCCCACCGCAACGCCGAGACCGCGGAACCCTTCCATTTGAACCTGTTTTATGGCATGGGCGGTCGGACGGAGTTCAACCACGTCAGCAGGCATGACGTGTCGAGAAGGTGGACCACGGTGGTCATGACCCATGGCGAATTCAGGCAGCAAGAAAACGACCGGAACAACGACCGGTTTTTGGACATGCCCTTGCAAGAAGATTTTGTGGTTCGCAACGAGTGGCGGTTCATTGGGGACCGAGGGATGCGCGCCAACATTGTGCTGTCCGCCGTGGACATGCAACGCGAGGGCGGCATGCTGGGGGGTGATGTGCCTCCTCGTTGGACCATGGACACCGACGTCCAGCGTGCCGAGGTGCAAGCCAAGGTGGGATACGTCTTGCCGGGCGAGGAAGGCCGGTCGTGGGGCAGCCAGTGGTCGCTGTCGACGCACCGCCACCAGCATCACTTCGGGGTGCGGACATACGACGGCATCCAAAACACGTTTCGATGCAAAATCCTGAGAAGCGGTTTCATGGGGTCGCCAGATCGGTCCTTCTCGGCGGGGGTGAGCTACCTCTACGACGACTTCGACGAGTCAGGCACATGGAGCGCCCCGGCGGTGCCAGAGGATTTGCCAACAACCGACAGCCTGGCGCGCACCGAGAGTGTGCCTGGGGCGTTCATGGAAATGACGTGGTCGGGCAACCCTCGGGCGACGGTTGTGTCCGGGTTGCGGGTTGATCGGCACAACATTTGGGGCACGGTGGTTACCCCCCGCTTGCACGCGCGATGGAGCGCCACAGAAAACACCTCTTTCAAGATGGTGGCGGGCACGGGGTTCCGGACACCCAACGTGCTGATGGAAGAGCTTGGGGTATGGGCGAGCAACCGAGTTTGGCACATCGCGGACCTCGAGCCTGAGCGCGGCTGGAATGCCGGAATCAACCTGACGAGCAAGTTCAAGTTGGGACACCGGGACGCAGACTTCTCCCTGGACGGGTATTGGACGGAATTCCAAAACCGCGCGGTGGTCGACCTGGACCAAGACCCGCATGCTGTGCACGTCTACAACCTCGACGACCAGGAGTCTCGTTCGTTGACCGCCCAGGCTGAGTTGGGGTGGTCGGTGCACCGGCGTGTGGACATGCGTTTGGCGTACCGCTTCGTGCACGCCACCACGCAGCGCCTTGACGCCGAGACGGCAGGCACGCTCCTGGACCCCTACGTGCCCAAGCACCGCGCCTTCACACAGTGGAGTTACGCATCCAAGGCCAACGACCAAGGTGGCCAATGGATGGGTGACCTGACAGTGCAGTGGGTGGGGCCGCAGCGGATTCCCCGGCCCAACGAGTTTTTCGATGGGCGGAATGCGGCGACGTTGGAGGACGACTTCGTCGTGGTCAACGGCCAGGTCTCCCGCACGTTCAAGCCGGGCACGGACCTCTACCTCGGCGTGGAGAACATCTTCAATTACCGCCAGGCCAACCCGATCGTGGCCTCGCATTTGGCCTTGGATGACACGTCCCAGGATTTTGAGAACAACATGGACGCCAGCTTGGTGTACGCGCCGATTTTCGGACGCATGGTGTACGTCGGCGTCCGGTTGACGCTGGGCGAGTTCGGCGTC
>DKNS01000134.1:0-2185 GCA_002469765.1 Flavobacteriales bacterium UBA7382
TGCTGCGGAGGAAGCACCTGCTGAAGAAGAGAAAAAGGACGACGCCAAAGGCTGAACCCACCGAATAGATGTGAAAGGGCCGCAGACGCGGCCCTTTCTTTTTGCCCCAAAGTTTAACCTTTGCACCATGACCCAGGACAACTGCTTTTTGCTCGGCAAGATCACCAAACCTCACAGCTTCAAGGGCGAAGTGGTGCTTTGGATGGACGTTGACGACTCCACCCCCTACGAAAACGTGGCAACCTTGTGGTTGCCCCAGCAAGGGGTTTTGGTGCCCTATTCGCTGGAATATCTGCGGAGAAACAAGGACCGTTTTGTCGCGAGGCTCGCCGACGTGAACACGGAGGCAGCAGCCAAGCAATTGTCCGGCAAAGACGTCTGGTTGCCATTGACTGAGATGGCGCCCATTGAAGAAGGCAAGTTCTACTTCCACGAAGTGCAAGGATGGTCGGCCGTCGAGCGAAGCACAGGCGAGGCCGTGGCCACCATCGTACACGTGGTGGACCAAGGGGCCTACCCCATGCTGGAGGTGGAGTTTGACAACGGCAACCTGGGATTCATTCCCTTGCCTGACCACGTCAAGGTGGAAGTGAAGCGAGAGAACAGGCAACTTGTCTTGGATTTGCCCGAAGGACTGTTGGATGTGTATCTGTCCAACGAAGACGCCGAGGAACAGGATGACGAATTCGAGTGGCACGAAGGGAGCTGACTTCATCCACACGCTGGGCGTTTTTGGTGTGAACAAGTGGACCTCTCGTGTCCAAGGATTCGTAAATCTTCGCGGCTAGCTTGGAGGCATGGCAACACCTCTTGCATCCAAGCGACTCTCAAAGTCAGCACAATCAACCCCCTCCCTTTCTGGCAAACCCACACGAAAGCCAAATGCGTCGACGACAGTGAGGACCAAAATCTTCGTTTTGGACACATGTGTGCTGCTGTTTGACCACACAGCGCTGAAGAACTTTGAGGACAACAAAGTGGCCTTGCCCATCACCGTCTTGGAAGAGTTGGATCGTTTCAAAGTGGGAAACGAATCCAAGCATTTCGAGGCAAGGGCATGCATTCGGGCGTTGGACAAACTCATCCAGGACCATGCGGTGCATGAATGGGTTCCCCTAGACAACGGCCAAGATGGGGCTTTGAAAATTGTCATGGACCACGATTGTGCAGGGGCAGTGACGGACACCGTCTTCTCCGAACGCACCAACGACCACAAGATCCTGGACGCGGCATTGTGCCTGCAAGCCCAAGAACCCGAATCGAACGTGGTTCTGGTGTCCAAAGACATCAACCTTCGATTGAAAGCCAAAGCGCTGAACTTGCCAGCCGAGGATTACCAAACAGGCAAAGTCAAGGACAACCGTCACATGTTCACGGGAAAAACCACGCTCGAGAACATTGATTGCGACGTCATTCGCCGAATGCATGTGGACGGTCAAAGCCGCAAGGTTTCGGCGTTGGGCGACGCGAAAGAGAACAACCACTTCTACGTATTGAAAGACGGCTCTGCCTCAGCCATGGGCTATTTCAACGAACAGAAGCGCGCCATCACACGAGTGGACAAGAGTTACGCGTTTGGAATCAAACCGAGGAATGCGGAGCAAGCCTTTGCCCTTCACGCCATTCAAAACCCAGACATCAACCTTGTCACGGTTTGCGGGGTGGCCGGGACAGGCAAGACGCTCCTGGCCTTGGCTGGTGCCCTTGAACAACACAAGCGCTACGACCAAATCATTTTGGCCAGGCCCATTGTGGCGTTGAGCAACAAAGATTTGGGCTTTCTGCCTGGCGATGCGGAAGAAAAGATCAACCCTTACATGCAGCCATTGTTCGACAACTTGAAGTTCATTCAGGGACAATTCGGACCCAACGAACGGAAGTATCGCCTCATCGAGGACATGAAGAAGGACGGCAAAATCACGATTTCACCCCTCGCCTACATCCGAGGTCGTTCGCTGTCCAACGTGGTGTTCATCGTCGATGAAGCCCAGAACCTGACGCCACATGAGGTGAAGACCATCGTGACGCGTGCAGGCGAAAACACCAAGATCATCCTGACCGGCGACATCCGCCAAATCGACACGCCTTACCTCGACGAGCAATCCAACGGGCTCACATACCTGATTGATCGGCTCCGTGGCAGGGACCTTTACTGCCACATCACGCTGGAAAAAGGAGAGCGTTC
>DKNS01000134.1:2563-20182 GCA_002469765.1 Flavobacteriales bacterium UBA7382
GCGCTTCACCCAGGGCTCTCCTGAACCATGGGCTTTGAACACGTAAGTGCCGCGCACAGGAGGCAATTGGAAAGACAACCTCGCTTCGCATGCCCCATGGGCGATCCGAGATCCATTGGGGGAGTAAAGCTCCCATAAGTCACCGACCATATGGACTGGCACTTGAACCGTCACATGACCGTCTGTTGTCGGGTTGGGGTACAGCTGCCCTTCCGTCATGTGAGACTCCCGCACATCAGAAGTGACCGGGATACTCAAGGTCAATTCCGACACCAATTCAGGCGCGGCACCTTGGGATTCGAACAATTCCTGAAAGGCCTGAATGGTGCTGTCCTGGATGTCAAACATGGGATTGACCCAACGGGGAGGCATCGCCTGGTACCAAACACGCACGTCCACGTCCACATTCGAACCGAGCGGGAGTTCTGCCACCATGTCGTAGGTCACGAGGTCTTTGCCCGCTCCTGAATTCTCCGTGAAGTCGGAATCGGACAGCGCCTGGCCTTCCACCCTTGTGGTGTCGTACACCGCATGGTCGAAGGAGAACCCCAACGGCAGCAAGCGATTGTCCTTGGCAGAACTTGCTGCCCGCTCCAACAGGTTGGTGGGGGCGCCAGTCACATCCACCGCGACCAACTCATACACCTGCACGTCGTCCTCCTGGGAAATGACGTCAAAGTGAGGTTCAAACGCCTCCAAGCCGCCTTCATCCACCCCGTGGAGGAATCCGCCTTGAGACCATCGGCCGTTGTGCCAAAGGGTGTCGCTTCCCTGCTTCGCAACCACCTCAATCCAGGCACGACGTGCTGGGTAGCCGGACGGGAATTTGTGCCCCGCCTTGTTTGCGACTTCCAAGGTCAGCGTGCCCAGGCCATCCACCCACTCGGCTTGGAGGACTTGAAGACCCACGGTCTCTTGTCGAAGCAACTGCCGAGTCCAAGCCAACGTGCTGTCGAATTGCGCCTCGCTTGCGGCCAATCCCAACAACTCCGTGTTGTCGCGCATGATTTCAAGCATTTGGGCGTTGCCACCCACCAAGATGTGCTTGCGGAAGGGCGCGCGAGGTCCCAACGACGCTTGCCCTGAAGCGATGATGACGCCTCCGTCCACCAGCGGCATGTGGCAGTCCTGGCAATCTCTGGGCGTCTCCCCGTCGTCGGCAAAGGCTGAATTCAGCCACTCGTGGTACGTGGCTTGCTCCACGTAATCCTGCCCCGTCAAGTTCCCCTCGATGTCGGCTGTTTGGGTGACCAAGGAGTGGCAGCCTGCACACGCTTCTGACCCGTCAAGGTGGGCGCCGTATTGAATGTTTTGGTACGGCGTGTACAACTGCATAGGCGCTTGCTGCAACGGCGCATCGTCCTTCCCTGCACCGTAAGGACCGTAAATGGTCAGCGAATCAAACTCGAGCTCTCCACTGAAGGCGCTGCCCGCGGAAGTCGCTTGTTGGTGGCAGGCCACGCAACTCACGCCATCCAAAGCCAAGCTGTCCTGAAACACCTGGGCCATGCTGTAGTGCTCTTCCCCCAAGTGGTGTGCGTTGAAATGCCCCAAGGGTGCATGGCACGAGGTGCATTTGTCTTCGAGTTCCAACTGATGGTTGGGGTTGACGGCCACTTCGTGTGCGACCTTGGCCCTCCAAAACGGATCCATGGCACTGTTGGCCATCAGAGAGCTCATCCACTGGTCAGTCGGATTGACGTCCTCCCCTTCTGCGCTCACATTCGCCAGGGCTGCTTGATCATGACCATGGCAGCCAGCGCACACCCCACTGCCCGTGAACAGGGCGTTGGACGAATCTGGCAACGCCTCGTAAGCGGTCAGAAAAGCTCGACTGTGGTAGGGGTTCCCCAACACATGGAGCCCCGCTGGCCTCAAGGACCAAGAGGCAAGCACCAAAGCACCAGCTGCAGCCAACGCCCAAATCAGTCGTGTCCTTTGGCTTTTCATTCAATTTGCAATGTGCATCCGATCCTGCGAACATCAGAGGATGCGAACCTTGAGAACCACAGTTTTGCCCATGTGTTCATTGATTCGGTCGGCAACTTCCTGCTTTGCGTGCTGAAATTCCTCTTTAAGAGGGCCACTGTCAAGCATGCAAATCAACGTACCATCGCGCTGCAGCCGCAGCTTTCGGGTTCGGTTTTCCACCGCTTGGCCAAACACCTCCGCCCATACTTTTCGCACATCCATCTCCTGCATCTTCCCATCTATGCGCGACACCTTCATGAAGTGTTGGATGACGTCTGCCAGAGGTCGAGAGCTGTTCTCTGCGCGCTCGTGGTCGGCCGAATTGCGCAAGGGCGGGCGCTTCCTTCTCATGAGACTTCGGATTCAATAGGAGACACTTCCCCTTCATTCACCTCAAACACTTTCACATCGGCACCGGTTTGCTCAAACATGGCAGGAATCCGTCCGAGGTGGGTGTCTGTAATGAACACTTGGCCAAACGCTCCATTGGTTACCCTCCGCATCAAAGCTCCCACACGCTTCTCGTCAATTTTGTCAAAAATGTCATCAAGCAGCAACACCGGCTTCACGCCAGTCGCTTCTTCAATGAAGGCGAATTGCGCAAGCCGCAAGGAAACCAAAAACGATTTCTGTTGCCCTTGGCTTCCAAACCTGTTCAGCGCGTGCTCTCCCAGCTTGAAAATCACATCGTCTTTGTGCACGCCGATTGTGGTGCGTCGCAGCCTGCGGTCGTCATCCTGGGCCTGCTCCATCATTTCTTCAATGGCTTGAGCATCGCCCACAACATGGGTCTTCAAGGCCAACGTCACCACCTCTGCCCCGCCTGAGATTTCCTTGTATGTCGACAAGAACCCCGGAAGGAAGTCATTCATGAAAGTGGCTCGGGCCGATGCAATTTTCGCTGCTTTGGGGGCCATTCGAGCATTCCAAGACGACAGCATGGTTGCGTCGAACGTTCTGTTTTCCGCGAAATATCGGAGCAGGGCATTGCGCTGGGATAGCGACTTGTTGACGTCAATGAGGGCTTCCAAATACCCCCTGTCGTATTGGCTGATGACGGTGTCCAGCCATTTTCGACGCATTTCGCTTCCGTCATGGATCAAGGCGGCATCGTCCGGGGCGATCATCACGGCGGGGAACAATCCGATGTGGTCGGCAAGCCTGGTGTACAATTTGTCGTTGCGCTTGAACTGTTTCTTCGTGCCTCGTTTCAGACCGCAGCTCACCCTTTCTTGGGCAGCCAGGCGCTCAAAATCACCTTGCACCAGCATGAACGGCTCGCCATGGGCAATATTTTGACCGTCGATGGGGTTGAAATAGCTCTTGCAAAAGCACAGGTAATGCACGGCGTCCAGGACGTTTGTCTTCCCGCTCCCGTTGTCTCCAAGGAAGCAATTCACTTGATTCCCAAGCACCAAGTCCGCACCTCGGTGGTTTTTGAAATTGACCAAATGAAGTTCCTTCAAACGCATGGTGCGAATTTCTTATTTTTGGGCTCCATTACCCAATTACGATGGCTAAGAAAACAAACCAAGACGAAACCATGCTCGACGTGGAGGAGCTTTACAGCAAATCTGAAAAATTCGTCGACGACAACAAAAAGCAATTGAGCCTTGGCCTTGGTGCCGTGGCGGCGGTGATCCTGGTGGTCATCGGATACAACAGCTTGATTGTTGCCCCCAAGAACCAGTCTGCTGAAGAGGCAGCGTTCATGGCCGAGCACTACTTCTCCAAGGACAGCACGGACCTCGCCATGTTGGGTGACGGCCTGAGCGCCGGGTTGGAAGAGGTCTTGAATGACCACAACGGCACCCCAGCCGCGGCACGAGCAGCCTTCCAATTGGGCATCATGCATCGCGATGCTGCACGTTTCGACGAAGCCGTCGAAGCATTCAGCCAAGCGGAATTCTCTGACGATGTCTTCGGCCCCCTCGTGGACGCCAACCTCGGCGACTGCTACGTGGAACTCGGCGACCTCGACGCTGCCCAAAGCCGCTTCGCCTCCGCAGCCAAAGCGGCCGGCGCTGGGCTCGCGGCCAACGCGCTGGCACCGATGTGTGCCTACAAACAAGCCCTCGTTCTCATCGAACTTGGCAACACATCCAAAGCACAGCGGGTGTTGGAAGGCATTGCCTCGGATTACCCGAATTCGACTTACACGTCGAGCGCCACCGGTTTGGCCGCCTCCCTTTGACGGATGGCGACTGCAGGTCACAACCTCAGTGAACACAAGTCCTCTGACTTGCCCAACGGTGCCCACTTTCGAGTGGGCATTGTTGTGTCAGAGTGGAACAGGAAATTCACCGAGCGCATGATGCAGGGGGCCCAAGAACTCCTTGAGTCAGCCGGCGTGAAGCCAGAAAACATTCGAGTCTCCTGGGTGCCTGGCAGCTACGAACTCGCACTGGGCAGCAGGTGGCACACCGACCGCGACGACGTGGACGGTGTCATCGCCATTGGAAGCGTCATCCGCGGAGAAACCGCCCACTTCGACTACGTGTGCAGTGGCGCTGCGCAAGGCATCATGGACGTGAACCTCTCCTCGGGCAAGCCTGTCATGTTTTGCGTACTTACCGACGACCATCAATCGCAAACGGAGGCCCGCAGCGGGGGCGTCCATGGCAACAAAGGCGTGGAAGCGGCTGTCGGGCTCCTTCACATGTTGACGCTCAAGCGCACCCTCTCTTCATCCTGAACATCCTTCCTCATGTCCTTTCGACAACTTGTGACCGTGGCCTTGGTGGCCACAAGCTTGAATACAAGCTACGGTCAATACCCGGGCTGGCAGCAAGCTGTATCGTACGACATGGAAGTGACGTTGGACACAGCGTCACACCAATACCAAGGCCTGGCGAAAGTCACCTACAAGAACAACAGCCCAGAAACCTTGAAGAAGGTGTTTTGGCACTTGTTCTTCAACGCATTCCAGCCCGGAAGCATGATGGATGTTCGCTCGCGCACCATCGAAGACCCTGACCGACGTGTGGGCAGCCGCATCGCGGAATTGCCGAAGGATGAATGGGGCTGGATTCATGTTGGCAATGTGAAGGCCTTCGGCCAAGACGCCGAATTTGAAGAGGATGGGACCATCCTCGTGGTGGACCTCCCCAAAGCGCTTCGTCCGGGAAAATCGGTCACGTTTGAATTGAATTGGACTGCACAGGTTCCCCGTCAAATTCGCCGCTCGGGTTGGATGAACAAGGAAGGCGTTGAATACAGCATGACCCAGTGGTACCCGCGCTTGTGCGAGTTTGACCACCACGGCTGGCACAGCAACCCCTACATCGGGAGGGAGTTTCACGGCATTTGGGGCGACTTCGAAGTTGCCCTCGATGTGCCGGCGGGATACGTGGTCGCAGCCACCGGAGTTAAAATCTCTGAGAAGCATGCGACTGGAGCCCAAGGAGTCGCAAGGACGCAGTGCACGTTCAAAGCGGAGGACGTCATCGACTTCGCATGGGCGGCCGATCCCGATTACATCTCAGAATCCGTGACAGTTGGAGATGTCGATCTCACTTTGGTGCACCAAGCCGACCCTGAAATTGACAGCAACTGGACAGCCCTTGCGCAATACGCTGCCAAGGCCATGGCGTTCATCAATGAAGACATTGGACACTACGCATACCCAAAATACACTGTGGCTCAAGGGGGCGACGGAGGCATGGAGTACCCCATGATCACCCTGATCACCGGAGAACGCTCGCTGCGGAGCTTGGTGGGCGTGACGGTCCACGAGATGGCCCACAGCTGGTTCCAAGCCATGGTTGCGACCAACGAAAGCCTGCATGAGTGGATGGACGAAGGCTTCACATCCTGGGCGGAATCGAGGTGCATGGCCCATCTCTTTGCCGACCCCATGAAGCCTTCAGAAGATCCGCACGGTTGGGCATACGCCAGTTACATACGTCAACACTTGTCCGGCAACGAAGAACCCCTGATCACCCACGCCGATCACTACAAGACCAACCGCGCCTACGGCGTAGGGGCTTACTCCAAAGGAGAGGTCATGGTCGAGCAAATCGGAGCCATCGTTGGTGAGGATGTCCGGGACGCTGCCATGCGTCGCTACTTCAGGGAATGGTCGTTCAAACATCCGGGTCCGCACGATTTCAAGCGCGTTGTCGAACGGGAGTCTGGATTGGAATTGGATTGGTATTTCCAAGACATGATGCACACCACCAACGCAGTGGACTACCAGGTGGCCGGAGTCCAAGTGCAAAACGACTCAGCTGTCATTCAATTGGCCAGGTTGGGCGACATGGCGATGCCGCAAGATTTGACCTTCACATGGGAAGACGAAACAACCACGGCAGTGCACATACCACTGGTCATGATGCGCGGCCACCGTCCGTTGGCCGACGGTGAAATCTTGGCCGCGGATTGGCCGTGGGTGGACCCGAATTACGAGTTGATCTTGCCAACTGGAGGGAAGCGATTGAAGTCTGTGACATTGAATGCAGCCGGCCTTGTCGCTGACGTGCATCCCGAGAATGACAAGATTGAGTTCAATCTGGCCTTGATTCAGGAAGCGCTTCAAAGCCACTGACGCCTGCCCATGTTTAGACGACATGTGAATTTCGGGAACCCCTGGGTGGAAGAAGCGGTGCTTGTTGGCTGCGGTTTTGTTCTGCTGGCTTGGCTTGCCCCTCAAGTGTGGTCCTTTCAGGGACAGTTGCCCATCACTCCACAAAGTCTCCTGGTGGTTCTTTGGCCGTTGATGTGGGGATGGCGAATCGGAACGGCGACGGTGGTGCTGTATTTGGTTGCGGGTGGCGCGGGGTGTCCTGTGTTTGCAGATGGAGCACATGGATGGCAGCACTTCGCGGGGAGTACAGGTGGATTTCTGTTGGCTTTCCCTGTGTCTGCCGTGGTGGTGGGATGGCTGTCTGAGATCAACTCAACCATGAAGTACGCGAAAAGCGCTTGCCTCATGTTGCTTGGCCAATTGACCATTGTGGTGATGGGGCTAATGTGGCAACGGACGATGATCCCTGTGG
The DNA here is from genome assembly GCA_002469765.1 of Flavobacteriales bacterium UBA7382. Classification (GTDB taxonomy): domain Bacteria; phylum Bacteroidota; class Bacteroidia; order Flavobacteriales_D; family Sanyastnellaceae; genus UBA11663. Next base: position 9,532 of record DKNS01000134.1, read on the forward strand.
AAGCTTCCTGGGTGGAAACCATGACAAGCTTGTTTCCTGCCATTTTGGTTAAATGTGCTTTGGGCACCCTGGTGGTGGTCTTTGTGGGCAGGCTGCTGACCACGCAGAGTCCTGCGTGATGGCCTACCTTGGACGCTCATTCGACCCTCATGAATCATCCCTTTCTTGTGACCTCGGTGTGTGGAGCCTTGGCTTTCTTCGGTTGTAAGGAGTCGCACCCTGCCGAAACCCCTTCCGCCAAGGAGGCACACATCCTAGACATGAAACGAGCGACAGACCACCACAGTTTTGCCAAACCAGCCGAAGCCGTCACCACACACCTTTCGTGGGACGCTGAGGTGGACTTTGACACGCGACAGATTCACGCCACGGCCACATACAACTTAAAGGTGGCCGACGACGCAGAGCGTGTGCTGCTGGATTGTCGGGGCTTGGACATCCATTCCGTCCAGGTCGACGGGCAAGATGTGGAATTTGAGTTGGGGGCAGAACAACCGTTCATTGGACAACCGTTGAGCATCCCTGTGCATCCCACGTCGAACAAGGTGGCCGTGGCCTACAGCACCTCAGACAACGCGGACGCCTTCTTGTGGGTGGAGGGCGAACATCCCTTCTTGTTCACCCAAAGCCAAGCCATTCTTGCCAGAACGTGGATTCCCTGCCAGGACAGCCCTGGCATCCGATTCACCTATGACGCCAAAGTCCGTGTCCCCAAGAAGTTGATGGCCTTGATGAGCGCCGTCAACCCCACGGTGAAAACAGACAATGGCGTGTACACATTCCGCATGGACCAACCCATCCCCTCCTACCTCCTGGCCTTGGCTGTAGGGGATGTGGAGTTCCGGGAGGTCGGCCCACACACAGGGGTGTACGCCACACCGGATTTGATCGACGCAGCTGAATTCGAATTCTCCGAAATGGAGGACATGCTGGTCGCAGCTGAAACCCTCTATGGCAAATACGCATGGGAACGCTACGATCTGTTGGTTTTGCCCGCAGCTTTTCCCTTCGGAGGCATGGAGAACCCAAGGCTCACCTTTGCCACCCCCACAATCATTGCCGGCGACCGCAGCTTGGTGTCTCTGGTTGCCCACGAGCTGGCGCACAGTTGGAGCGGCAACTTGGTGACAAACGCCACATGGGACGACTTTTGGCTGAACGAGGGTTTCACCGTCTACTTTGAGCAACGCATCATGGAAGCAGTGTACGGACGCGACATCAGCGAAATGCTCGGAACCTTGAGCTACCAAGGCTTGGTGGATGAGGTGGACGCCATCATGGACGTCAATCCCAACGACACACACCTGCGGCTTCACTTGAAGGGTCGGAACCCAGACGATGGGATGACCGCCATCGCGTACGACAAAGGGTATTTCTTCTTGAGACTTTTGGAAGAAACAGTTGGACGTCCAGCATTTGACCAGTTCTTGAAAACCTATTTCACGTCGCATGCCTTTCAGATCATGGACACCGACAGCTTCTTAATCTACCTCGACGACAACTTGCTCACCACGGAATCGTTGAAGGCTTCAGTCGACGTTCCAGCATGGGTGGATGGACAAGGCTTGCCCGACAATTGTCCTCAAGTGCAAAGTGCGCGGCTGGATTTGGTCGACGCAACCCTCGACGAATGGGTGCAGGGTGGCAAGGCAGCCTCCGACTTGCCGTGGGACCAATGGCTGTACCAGGAGAAATACAGATTCCTGTCCAATTTGCCTGACGACATTTCTTCAGATCGGTTGGCCGAATTGGACGACGCTTGGTCTGTGAACGCCACAGGCAACAACGAAGTGCTTTTCGCCTGGTTGGAGCAGGCTGTGCGCAGCAGACATACGCCGGCGTACGAACGGCTCGAAATGTTCTTGATCCATGTGGGCCGCCGCAAGTTTCTAACGCCTTTGTACAAGGCCATGGTGGACACGGACCAAGAGACAATGGCAGAAGCCATCTACAAGCAAGCCCGGCCCAATTATCACAGCGTGGCCACTGGCACCATGGACGAATTGCTGGGACATCCGTCCCATTGAGCACCCTTGATGGCAATCAAAAAGGCACCCACTTGGGTGCCTTTTTCTTGTTTGTCGAGTAGACGTTTAGCGAATGATGGTCACCACCCCAAAGACCTCCTTCCGGTAGCTCTCTTCGGACAGACTGTGAACCTCAATGCGGTAAGAGTATGGACCGTTGGGCACATAGTGTTGCCCCTCTTCGTCCACTTGACCGTACCACGCATCCTCTGGGTCTGTGGTCCTCCACAGCAATTCTCCCCAACGGTTCCACACTTCGATCTCGAAGCGATCCGGATCTATGTCCGTCCCTTCCACGAAGAACGCATCGTTTGTCCCGTCGTTGTTGGGCGTGAATGACGTCGGGATGAACAAGTTGAACATGTCCTGAATGACGATCTCGCGGTTCACCACATTCACGCAGCCTTGGGCATCTGTGATTTGGAGTTGAACAGGGTATGTCCCTCCTTCCGCCGCTGGGAACTGGAACGTCGGGTTCTGCTCATAGCTGTAACCAAGAGGATTGAATGTGTTGAATGTCCAGAACCACTCCACCACGTTGGCCTCCGAGTATCCGTCGAACTCAATCTTGGTGTCTGGGGCCCTGGTCGGTTGGGGCCCGGCAAAGTAGCCTACATCTGGAATGGGATACACATTGATGTACGCCTCCTTCACATGGGTGTACTCGCATCCACCCGCTTGAGAAGTGATGGTCAGGCTGACATTGTAAAACCCAGGATCCTCAAACGTCTTGATGGTGTTGCTCTCTCCGCTGTAAGTGCCGTCACCAAATGCCCACAAGCTTGTCGTGATGAGCGCGGGGTCCGTTTCGTTGGTGAACAAGAATGTGCCCGTCCCGCAAGCTTCGGTGGTGTCCGCAGAAAACTCAATGGGCACAGGAGACTCCAGCACCACATCGGCGCACACCGTAGACTGTGGCGTTTCGCAATCGTCTTCCACAGTGACGCAGTACTGACCTGTGGAGGGTGGCACTGTGAAAATGCTCGCTTCGTCTTCGTTGATGACGGCGCCTTCAAATGTCCAGGTGTATTCGTAACCTGAACCTGAACCACCGTTGGTGGCGGAGGCATCCAAAAAGGCCTCTTCACCGCTGCACAAGTAGTCAGAAGCCACAAGGTCGGCGTTGATTCCGGCCAACACGTTCACACCAACTTGGTACTCGCTTGTGGGACATCCGTTGATGTCAAACCCTTGAACTGTATAAACCGTGGAGGTGTTGGGAGACACTTGTTGGACAGGGCCATTGGGCAGGCCGTTGTTCCATTCGTACGTCCAGGCATTCAATGGGTCTTGAGGCGAACTCACCTCCAAGTTGGCTGTGCCTCCCAGGCAAATGGTTTGGACGTTGGGGATGTCCAAAGTCAAGGGCAGCGGATCTTCCAACACAACTGGGAAGTTGTAGATGCATCCCTGACCATCGAACACCACAACTGTGTAATCGCCTGGAACCAGGTCGTTGTAATAGAAGTCGTTGATGTTGTCCCACACCAACTCCTCCACGAGCTCTGCACCTGCGGCTGCATTCACATAGAGTTGGATCGTGAACGGACCTTCTTCCGCAAGGGCATCTTCAAACACCTCCACCCCGATGATGCCGTCGTTTGCAAAGCACGAGGGCTGTTGCTGTTCCACCTCAAACGAGAAGCCGGGTTCCACGACCATCACGTCGGTGGCTTGGCAGTTGTCGAATCCAACAGGTTCCACGAAAAGCGTGAATTCTATGGGTTCGCCGTCGAAAGTGTTCATGATGGGCTGAGGCACGTTGGGATCCACCAAGTAATCGGCGGGCTCCCATGACCAATCGAATCCACACGTGCTCGACGCCCCTCCGCAGCTCACGCACCATTCCACAGGCTCAAAGGCACAGAAATCTGTGCAGCTGCAGAAAAAATCGTCGCTGGTGAATTGAAAGGAAATGCACCCGTCAGGGTTCATGGCTGTGAAGCTTTGACCTGCAAACACAGCGTCCAACGTGGCCAACACTGGTCCAGTGGCGTCGGGACCATCGTACACTGTGACAAAGTCTTGCCCAAAACCTTCCATGGCTCCTCCTGTGAAACTGATGGTCATCATGGTTCCATCTCCAGGGTTGTCCGGGCAGTAGCTGAACACAGTGTTGTCCCCATACCCGTAACAATGGTTGTAGGTTCCGGCCGCATTCCCGCACACCACAGCCGATCCGTCGTCCAAAGCCCCTTGCAGTTGGATTTCTCCACCACAATACTCCAAATCCACCCCAGCAGTAATGAAAGTTCCTGGGTTGTCGACCACTTCAACCGTCAGCGTGGTGTCCCACGTGCAGCCAAAATTGTTGGTCACAACGTAACCGAATTCAAACGTCCCGGGATCAGGGAACATCAAGTCCACGTAGTTCGCGTCATCGCTGACTCCCACAACCCCCAAGTCGGCCGGCGTCAAGATGTTGTCCAAGTCGCCCACAGGATGCCAATAAGACGAGTCGGAACCGAGTCCAATGATGGGCGTGAACGTGGTCACACCTGGCACAATTTCAGGGTTGAAATCAATGCCCCATTCGTAGAGGGTGCCATTGTCTGCCGCCCACTGGTCAATCACGTTGAATGTCCAGATTCCGTTGAGAGGGCATCCCACAAAGTCACACAAATCGCCACACGGCAGGTAGGTGCCTGCAGGCATCGGGTTGGCGGCGTCGGGGTTGTTGGAGTCGTCGAGCACCCACTCCCCATCCATGTTCCATGAATAATTGAAGCCTTCCACGTCGACAATGCCGAGGTCGTTGCCACCCAAGTCCTCTGGCGTGCAACCTGTTGGGTCAGGTCCGCCTGACGCCCCATTGTCCATGAGCAGCACTTCCGTTCCGTCGGGGCACGTGATCCAAAAGCTCAAGTCACCGATGAAGCTGTGTTCGATGTTGGCTGTGATGAGCTCAATGTCGTCGCATTCCTCCAGAACCTGGTCTGTGTCGAAGAAGTCGATGAACAGCTCAGAGGTGAAGGCCACCCCTGTTGCATCTGGGAGGTCGGCCAATTCAGAAACACCCACTGGAGGCAACGCCGTCCAGGTGATGCTCTGCACCGGATTTCCGTTCAGAAAGCCTGGAGCGTCTTCGCACAAGGGGGTCGAGGCTTCTGCATTGAAAATGGGGATGGTCGACACCAACACTTGGTGTGGCAGCAGGTTGGTGCTGTTGCAGTTGTTCACGTCTTGCACCACGAGGGTTACGATGTATTCGCCAGGCTCACCGTAGCTGTGTCCGAGTTGAAAGCCGTCGGACGTCGCTGTGGTCTCCACGGAGCCGTCTCCCCAATTCCAAATCAAACTGTCCACGGGAAACTCAGGCGCACCAGGCAACGAGCCGCTCGCATCAAAAGTCACGGTCTCGTCCGGACAAACCCCCACACTGACGGGGTTGTCGGGGAACGCAGCAGGACTGACCAACGAAATGTCTGCCTCAGGGTAGCTGCAAGGCGTCACGCAGCTCACCTCCGCCACCCATCCCACGTCTCCGCCTGTGGCGTTGTTGTTGACGTCCAAGGAGAACGTCACGCATCCTGTGGGGTTGTCGATGCTCGCTGTGATGCTGACGCCAACAAACGAATTGCCAGTGCCCGCACCCACCAAGTCCGCATTGGTGTCGGAGCCGTTGAAGGCGTAGAGCACGTCGTTGTTGTTGGGATTGGCGTTGGTTTGGAGGTCAAACGACAAAAAATTCACCTGCACCGCGTCGCCAGGCTCGCTGGGACAGAGTGTAATGGTAAAGTTGTTGTTGGAATACGGATCCTGAAAGTCGGTGCTGCCGCTGTTGTCGTCCACGAAATAAATCGTCTCACCCGCATCGCATTCAATAACGATTTGACCTTCGTCTGAAATCGGAACGATGATTCCTTCTTGCGCAAATAGACCTCCGGCCAAGGCCGTTAAAATGGCCAGACCAAACATGCGCTCCAAACCTCCTGAAAAGTGGTTAATCATAGTGCTGCTATTCATCGTAAAAATAGAACAAAGGGAAGACGACCAATGTCCTGAAACAGTTGCACATGTTCACGGCAATCTTCAAAAAAGTGTCAGCAAGTCAAGGAAGGTTCAACGCTCCACGAGGACCACGTCTGAAAACAGCTTCACAGTGCCGTCGTCAGCCTGACAACGAACAGTCCAGTGGTATTTAGAGCGGTTGCTGGCCATCTTACCGTCAGGCAACAAGCCGTCCCAAGGCTGATTTGAATCCCTAGTGCGGAAAACTTCTTTGCCTTTGGCGTCAGAGACGACCATCTCCCAAAGGTCCTTGGTCTCGTCCAAATCAGAGGGCATGAAGGTGTCATAGCGGCCATCTCCGTCGGGACTGAATCGGGCCAATGCACCCAATCCATGACGGTCCCCAACCACAATGTCATGCCTTGCATCATCCAAGCATCCATGTTTGTTGCTGGCCACCAAATTCACAGGATACGTCCCCGGAACCTGAAGTTGAATCCAGTGGCTGCAGTCCGATTCACCGTCCACCACCCATTGCGTCGCCGTGGCGTCAGGGGTCTGATCTTGGAGTTTTACCCGAACCTTGCCAGCTTGAACGATTTCGGGGAAGATCCAAGAAAAATCGGCTTTCGGTTTGGGCAACACGGTGACCATGCTTTGGATGGTCCTGGTTCGAATCATCCCATCAGAAGGTGCACGAACCGACAACGTGATGTCGTAAGTGCCCGGTGTAAAGAAGGTGTGCCTTGGTGCTGGATCGTTGCTGAATGATCCGTCGCCGAAATTCCATAAAAAGCTCAATGACTTGTCAAGTCCTGACAATTCAAAAGAGACCTCGACGCCCTCACATGCTTCTTTCGAGGAAGCCGTGAACGGCAGGCTGGCTAGAATCACATCCAAGTTGGACGCATTGACTTCACGAGCCGCATAAGGCGTTGTGGTCAACGTGCCCGAGGTGACATCCAAAGCGCTCGATTGAGAAGTTGGCGTTGGCTCCTTGACAATTCTGTCTTTGGGCAACTCCACTCCGTCGATGAGGTTGTCGGCCAGCACATCCTCCGAGAAGACGCGCGCTTCCTGCGTAAACAAGTCCCAAGCGGACTCGAAAGACGTGGCTTCCGAAGCTTCTTCCGGTTGAGTAGGCTCCTCTTTCAAAGCATGCACCTCCGACGAATCCTCGGTGGCCACGACAATCAACTCTTCCACAGTTGGTTTACCAAGCCACACCAGTGCACCCCCTGCAGCCACAGCTGCAGCCACAGCCCATCGGTTGGATGCCTTGGTTGGTGAAACGTCCGGCTCGCCCTTCCCCCCCTCCAATTCATGCTCAAACGCGTCCCAAGGTGCGTTCACCTCAGGCTCGAACCCATGAAAGGCTTCGCGCAATTGGTCGTCGAATGGATGCTTTGAGGGCATGGGGTCAGTGGGCTTTTGAGGTCAACAGAATGTTTCGAATGTTTCGCCTCGCCTTTGCGAGGTTGGACTTCGAGGTTCCAACGCTGATGCCCAAGCGAGATGCAATCTCTTGGTGCCCCAGGTTGTCGAAAACGTACAGGTTGAACACGGCGCGGTAGACAGGAGTCAATTGCTCCATGGCTTCCATCACATCGTGCACGTTGAACGTCGCATCCACCTCTTCGTCCTCTTCCCAACCTGTTTCTTCGTCCACAGGTTCAAAAGACGCTTCCTCCCCCAACACCCATCCTGCCGCATTCCTGCGACGGATGGCATCAATGGCCGTGTTGACCATGATACGACGCATCCAGCCTTCGAAAGAACCTTTGAAGGTGTACCCCCCGATGTTGTTGAACACCTTGAGGAATCCTTCTTGCACAACATCTTGCACGCTGTCCTGATCGGACATGTAACGAAGGCACACACCAAACATCAAGCGATAATACCGCTCGAAAATGAAGCGCTGGGCCCGGCGTTCGCCAAGCTGACAGGCTTCGATGTAAGGGCGCAACTCTGCTTCGTGCATGATGGAGGCCGTCTAAATGACGCAGGCGAAATCCGTAGGTTGCCTCAATGTCGTGGAAATCCAAATGATTTGCAACCTCCACGTCCGTAAGTCGCTCTAACTTTGCGGCATGCGAGTGGTCGTAGGATTGTCCGGAGGCGTGGATTCAAGCGTGGCGGCGCACCTCCTGGTGGAGGAAGGCCATGAAGTCATTGGGTTGTTCATGCGCAACTGGAACGACGAAAGCGTCACCATCAACAACGAATGTCCATGGATCGACGACGCCAACGACGCCATGCTCGTGGCAAGTCACCTCGGCATCCCGTTTCAGGTGATGGACCTCAGCGCCGAGTACAAGGTGCGCATCGTCGACTACATGTTTGCCGAATACGCTGCAGGACGAACCCCCAACCCCGATGTGCTTTGCAACCGCGAAGTCAAGTTTGACCTCTTTCTGGACGCCGCACTGAAATTGGGAGCAGATGCGGTGGCCACAGGCCATTACTGCAGACGCACCACCGACAATCAAGGCATCCATCACCTCATGGCCGGCCTGGATGGGAACAAAGACCAGAGCTATTTTCTGTGCCAGTTGAACCAGGCCCAGCTCGGCCGGGCCCTCTTCCCCATCGGAGAATTGGAAAAACCCCAAGTCAGGGCCATCGCAGAACAGGCGAGCCTCGCCACCGCAGACAAGAAAGACAGCCAAGGCCTCTGCTTCATTGGCAAGGTGCGGCTGCCCGACTTCCTGCAGCAGCAACTCGCCGTGAAGCAGGGCAACATCGTAGAAGTTCCGAGGAACCACGCCGTGTTTCAACGGTCGGACGACAGCCTTGAAGCTGCGTCACGCCCCTTCGACTTGAGCCCAGACATGGGCCAAGTGGTGGGGTCTCATGACGGCGCCCATTTCTTCACCGTCGGTCAGCGCAAAGGACTCCATGTGGGTGGAAAGCCAGAGCCGCTGTTTGTGATTGGCACATGCGTCAACTCCAACACGGTGTACGTGGGGCAAGGCGACCACCACCCTGGTCTCTTCAGGAAGGTCATCCCTTTGGAAACCCCGCACTGGGTAAATCCAGAACCAGCAATCGACCCGGGCACCGCCGCGGCATTTGGGCTGCGGATTCGTTACCGCCAACCCTTGCAGACCGGCAAGTTGATCCACGCCAAGGACGGCAACCACTACATGGAATTCGACGAACCTCAGCGCGGCGTCGCAGCTGGCCAGTTTGCCGCATGGCACGGCGGCGCGGGAATGGAAGAAGTCGTGGGTTCCGCGGTCATTGCCCGCTGAGGGTCTTCACTACGCGATACTCGGTTCTCTTTGGATTGTTGCGAGAGACCATTTCCGCCAAGAACCCCGCAAGGAAAAACTGCGAACCGAGGACCATGCCAGTCAAGGCGATGTAAAACCAACTGAGGTCGGCGAGGTTTTTGGCATCTTGCCCAGTTTGCAAAGCCCACAATTTGTAGCCCCCCATTGCCAGGAACAGCCCTGCACTCATGAGGAACATGAGCATTCCGACCAAACCGAAGAAGTGCATTGGCTTTCGCCCAAAGCGTCCCATGAATCCCACGGTCATCAAGTCCAACAGCCCGTTGGTGAACCGCTCCAAGCCAAATTTGCTCGTGCCGTATGGTCGGGCATGGTGGGTGACCACCTTTTCACCGATGCGGTCAAACCCCGCCATTTTAGACAGCATGGGGATGTACCTGTGCATTTCACCCTGAACTTCGATGGCCTTCACCACTTGCCAACGGTAGCATTTCAAGCCACAATTGAAATCGTGCAAATGAATGCCACTCACCCTACGTGTGGCCCAGTTGTAGAGCTTCGTGGGGATGGTCTTGCTAAGCGGGTCATGGCGCTCCTTCTTCCATCCGCTGACCACATCCAGTTTGCCGTCTAGCAATTGCTGACGCATGGCAGGCAATTCACTGGGGTCGTCTTGCAGGTCGGCGTCCATGGTGAACACCACCCGGCCTTGGGCCGCTTCAAACCCTTTCTGGAGGGCCCCACTCTTGCCGTAATTCCGAGCAAACCGAATGCCCTTGACTTCATTTGGTGTCACGCCGTGCAAATCCTCGATGATGTCCCACGACCCGTCGCAACTTCCGTCATCCACGAAGATGACTTCGTAGGTCAATCCAATCAAGGCCTCTCCAATCCGTCTCCGCAATTCGTTCAGGCTGTCTTGTTCGTCCAGCAAAGGAACCACCACGGACACGTCCATGGTGGGGTTGTGATGCGCCATGCTCATGCGAATTCAGACTTGGGTGTCCGCTTCATGATGGCCGCCACAACCAGAGACAACACGGCCCAAAAAGCCAAGGCCCAAATCGTGTTTTTGACCATGCCACTTGGAGTGAAGGCGGATTCCACTTGCTTCCGGGCCTCGTCCAACTGCATCTCCACCATGGCCCCGGACATGCCGAAGCTCTCCATCATTTCTCGACTTTGGTCCATGGACAAGTCCACGAGCATTTGAGGCAGAGAAGGGTCAATCACAAAAAAGAGGACCAAGCTTAACACCATGCCCACCAGAGCAGCCACACCGGAAGCCACCATGCTCACGGTCCACGCCTCGCCGAACGTGGCGGTGCCTTGGACCTTCCGATAGGCCGAGCACGCTACGAACATGAACACGAGGTTCAAGGCGGTGGAAGACAAGCTCACCCACCATTCCACCATCCACTCACTTTGGATGAGGTA
>DKNS01000170.1:0-4197 GCA_002469765.1 Flavobacteriales bacterium UBA7382
AAGTCCATCTTTGGCATGCTGCTGATGATGGCGTTGATGTTGGTGTTGTTCTCTGGAATGGCGCGTTCCTACGCGAAGCGCCCAGGTCAAGCGCCAACGGGATTGACCAATGCGTTGGAGCCTCTGGTGCTGTTCATACGCGACGAGGTCGCAGTGCCCAACATCGGCGCCCACAAGGCGGACAAGTTCTTGCCATTCCTGATGACGGTGTTCTTCTTCATCTTTTTCGCCAACCTCCTGGGTCTTGTCCCATTCCTTGGCGGATTCAATGTGACAGGAACACTTGGGATCACCATGGTGATGGCGGCCATGGTCTTTGCGATCACCACGATCAACGGCAACAAACATTACTGGGGGCACTTGTTCTGGCCTCCGGGGGTGCCGCTGTTCGTGATGCCCATCATCATTCCGATTGAAATTGTGGGCTTGTTCCTCAAACCCATCGTTTTGATGATTCGTCTGACGGCGAACATCAGCGCGGGCCACATCATCATTTTGTCCTTCGTGAGCTTGGTGCTCATCTTCGGCCAAGGTGGGGAAGCGTTGGCAGCGGGATATGGCATTGGCATTTTCTCCACGGCGTTCATGATTTTCATGTACTGCTTGGAGCTCCTTGTGGCCTTTTTGCAAGCGTTCGTATTCACCCTTTTGGCGGCGATTTACTTCGGTGAAGCCACCCAGGAGGCACATCATTGATTTTCATTACCTATTCAAAATTTTCCAAATGGAATTGTTGACCATCCTTCTCGAAATTGGACAAGGCCTCGCAGGCCTCGGTGCTGGAGCTGCTGCCATTGGTGCAGGTTTGGGTGTGGGCCGCATTGGCGGATCTGCCCTCGAAGCCATGGCGCGTCAGCCTGAAATTGCAGGTGACATTCGTTCGAACATGATTGTGGCAGCTGCGCTGGTCGAGGGTGTTGCCCTCTTCGGTGTGATTGTTTGTTTGCTCGTCGCCCTCGGATAATTCCATGGACGCTCTTCTGACTCCCGCATTCGGGACTGTCGTTTGGTCCACCATTGCTTTTTTGGTGGTGCTGTTCTTGTTGCGCAAAATGGCGTGGGGGCCCATCCTCACTGCCTTGAAAGAGCGCGAGGAGAGCATTGCCTCTGCGTTGAACGAGGCCGACAAGGCGCGCTCAGAAATGAGTTCGCTTCAGGCCGACAACGAGCGGTTGCTCCAGGAAGCGCGCGTCGAACGTGACAGCATGTTGCGCGAAGCCCGTGAAATGGCCGACAAGCTGGTTGCCGACGCCAAAGGAAAGGCCAAGGAAGAAACGGCACGTGAAGTTGAATCAGCTCGTGAAGCCATCGCCACGGAGCGAAAGGCGGCTGTGGCTGAATTGAAATCAGAAGTTGCGAAGTTGTCTGTCAGCATTGCTGAGCAGCTGATTCGTGCGGAGTTGGCCGACGCCGGCAAGCAGGAAGCGCTCGTGAGCAAGTTGATGGACGAAAGCCCTCTGAAGTAAAGTCATGGCCACAGCAAGGGTTGCAGCACGGTACGCCAAGGCATTGTTGTCGCTCGCTCAAGAGCGCAATGAGCTGGACGTCGTGGGAACTGATTTGGATCGAATCCAAGCCTTGCTCTCTGAGTCCAGGGAGTTGGTTCTTATGCTTCAAAGCCCGGTGGTCAAGTCGGACAAGAAACAGGCGGTGTTGGACGCGGTGTTCGGCGGCAAGCTTGCAGAATTGACCGCGGGCTACCTCAAGATTCTGTTGGCCAAGGGCCGTGAAGGACTTGTGGTGGACATGGTTGCAGAAGGCCAGCGCCAAATGCGTGTGCTTCGCAACATCCAGGAAGTGTCTGTCACCACAGCGGTTCCATTGACAGAAGACCTGCGCTCTCGCATTTTGGCCCAGGTGGCTCAAGTGCACAAGGGCGAAGTTGAAATGAAAGAATTGGTGGATCCTGACATCCTCGGAGGCTATGTCCTGCAGATGGGTGACCAGATGATCGACGCCTCGGTGAAGCGCCAAATCAAGGCGCTTGGTCGGGAACTTACTGAACACGACTACGAGCCCGAGTTGTAAGCGGGCTAAAACGACAAAGCGATGGCTGATATCAACCCAGCAGAAGTTTCTTCCATTCTCCGCGAGCAACTCGCGGGAGCCACAAGTGCAGCACAACTTGAAGAAGTTGGCACCGTCCTCCAGGTGGGTGACGGCATTGCCCGCATTTACGGGTTAACCAGTGTGGAATCTGGAGAATTGATCGAATTTGAGAACGGTGTCCGCGGCATCGTGTTGAACCTTGAAGAAGACAACGTGGGCGCTGTGTTGCTCGAGCCCTCAGGTGATTTGAAGGAAGGAGGCACCGCCAAGCGCACCGGGACCATTGCAAGCGTCAAAGTTGGCGAAGGCATGCTGGGTCGGGTTGTGAACATGCTGGGCGAGCCGATTGATGGCAAAGGACCCATCCAGGGAGAAACCTGTGACATGCCGATTGAGCGCAAGGCTCCTGGCGTCATCTACCGCCAGCCTGTGAACGAGCCGTTGCAGACAGGCATCAAGTCCATTGATGCGATGATTCCAATTGGTCGTGGTCAGCGTGAGTTGATCATCGGAGACCGTCAGACGGGCAAGACCACCGTGGCGATTGACACCATCATCAACCAAAAGGAATTCTACGACGCGGGTGAACCGGTGTTCTGCATCTACGTGGCTGTGGGCCAAAAGGGCTCAACCGTGGCGGGCATCGTGAAGACGCTGGAAGAGGCAGGCGCCATGGCGTACACCGTGGTGGTCGCGGCAACAGCGTCCGACCCTGCGCCACTCCAGTTCTACGCGCCATTCACTGGCGCTGCTGTCGGAGAGTACTTCCGCGACACCGGCCGTCCTGCACTGGTGGTTTACGACGATTTGTCCAAGCAAGCTGTGGCGTACCGCGAGGTTTCGCTCTTGCTCCGCCGTCCCCCAGGACGTGAGGCTTACCCAGGTGACGTGTTCTACTTGCACTCGCGGTTGCTGGAGCGCGCCGCGAAGGTCATCGCGGAGGACAGCATCGCAGCCCAAATGAACGACTTACCAGAAAGCCTCAAGGGCAAAGTGAAGGGCGGGGGCTCGTTGACGGCACTCCCTATCATTGAGACGCAAGCAGGTGACGTGTCTGCGTACATTCCGACCAACGTGATTTCCATCACGGACGGCCAGATCTTCCTTGAGAGCAACTTGTTCTTGTCTGGTGTTCGTCCTGCGATCAACGTGGGCATCTCGGTGAGCCGTGTGGGTGGTTCAGCTCAGATCAAGTCCATGAAAAAGGTGGCTGGCACACTGAAACTTGACCAGGCTCAATTCCGTGAGCTCGAGGCCTTTGCCAAATTCGGCTCTGACCTGGACGACGCGACCAAGGCGGTCCTCGGCAAAGGAGAGCGCAACGTGGAGATTTTGAAGCAAGACCAAAACTCTCCGCTTCCTGTGGAAGAGCAGATTGCCATCATCTATTGCGGCACCAAAAACTTGTTGAAGGCGGTGCCCGTGGACCAGGTGCGTGAATTCGAGGGTGAGTTCTTGGCCTACATGCGCAGCAAGCACGCCGACACTTTGGCCTCTCTGAAGGCGGGCAAATACACCGATGCCGAAACCAGCGTGATCGAAGCAGCGGCCACTGAAATGACCGCCCGTTACGCCTGATTGAAACACCATGGCTGGAGGACTACAAGAAGTACGTGATCGCATCTCTTCGGTGCAGAACACCATGCAGATCACCTCTGCAATGAAAATGGTGTCTGCGGCCAAGCTGCGCCGCGCCCAAGACGCCATCACCCAGATGCGTCCATACGCGGTCAAGCTCCAAGCCATGTTGTCCAACGTCAGCTCAAGCCTGGAGCAGGGCGAGGGCCAATTCTCGGAGCAACGCGACACCACGCGTGTGCTTGTGGTGGCCATCACCTCCAACCGTGGGTTGTGCGGTGCATTCAACAACAACATCGTCAAGGAGGCCACCAAGATTGTTCAAGAGTCATCGGCTTTGGGCCGCTCGGTGGAGGTGCTCCCCCTTGGAAAAAAGGCCCTGGACGCTGCAAATCGTCTCGAGTGGACCTTGGCAGAAGGGTATGGAGACGTGTCCACCACGTTGTTTGACAACTTGGACTTCGCAAACGCGAGCGACATCGCCAACAAAGTGATGGAGGCATACGTGGCCGGCAAGCACGATGAAGTGGTGCTGGTGTACAACCAGTTCAAGAATGCGGCGGTACAAAT
>DKNS01000170.1:4586-5603 GCA_002469765.1 Flavobacteriales bacterium UBA7382
GTTGAGTACATCTTTGAGCCCAACAAGGAAGAAATTGTGGAGCGAATGCTGCCCAACGCGTTGCGCGTGCAACTTTACAAGGCACTCCTCGACAGCCATGCTTCCGAGCACGGGGCTCGCATGACGGCCATGCACCAAGCCACTGACAACGGCGGCGAGTTGTTGCGCGATTTGCGCATCACTTACAACAAGGCACGCCAAGCGTCGATCACCACTGAGATCTTGGAGATCGTGGCTGGTTCTGAGGCCTTGGACGGCTGATCTCTTAGGGATCACGAACTCCATTTCCTGGCACGCTTGTGGTTAGCTTCGAACCATGGGTTTGAGGTTGCGAATTTTTCTTGGGATGATGACGCTGGTGGTTTGCGCGTTGCTAGCAACCGGCTACGTGGCGTACCGGTTCGGCGCGGATGCCGAGCAGGCTTACAACGACCAGCGGTTGCTTCGGAAGGAAGCGGCGTTGCAACGGAGCTTGAGCTACATGTTGGAGAGAATGGGTGGCGAGGTCAGCCAGGACAGTCTTGCCCTTGTGTTCACGGACCGAATCTGTGAGCTGGCCGACGTGCACAGCCTGAAATTCTCCTTGTACAATTTAGAGGGGCAGCTCGTCACGACATCTGACCCTTTGGACGAACCCGTGTTGCAAGTCGACCTGATGCTGTCAGAGGCTGTGGTGACGGAAGCGCGCGACGGTCGCCGGAGAACGTTGCTGCCGGACCGAGCCACGGGGACGGAAGTGGTGTGGCCGTTGACCACGGAGCAAGATGAGTTGTTGGCCTTGGGACATGTGCACTACGACCCCCGCATGACGGTGGAGGCCGATTGGAGGGTGTTTTTGGGTCGTCTGGCGCCCGTTTATTTGATGTTGTTCTTACTTGTGGGCCTGTTGGCCTTTTCGCTGTCTAATTCAATTGTGCGCCCCTTGAGGGGCCTTGCCGAGGACATGGCGTCCAACCCATTGGACCGCGGTCGAGGTGTCGTATTGGAATCGCGGTGGAAGGACGAAGTCGGCACCCT
>DKNS01000149.1:0-1286 GCA_002469765.1 Flavobacteriales bacterium UBA7382
GCCTTCACGGGCGAATTGTTCTTGGGTCACCTGCGATACGGCACGTTTGGCAAGAATGAAATCGAGAACTGCCACCCCTTTTTGAGGCAAAACAACTGGCGCACCCGCAACCTTGTCGTCGCGGGAAACTTCAACCTCACAAACGTGGACGAGCTGTTCGACGTGTTGGTCCAAATCGGGCAACACCCCAAACAGAAATCCGACACCGTCACTGTGCTGGAGAAAATCGGCCACTTCGTGGACGAGGCCAACCAGGAATTGTTCGACCAACTCAAAGAGCAGGGTTTGGACAACCAAACCATCTCTGAACGCATTGCGGACACCCTCGACATGGGATCTATCCTTCGGCGCGCTTCTTCCGACTTTGACGGGGGATACGTGATGTGTGGCATGCTGGGACATGGTGACACGTTCGTGATGCGCGATCCAAATGGCATCCGACCCGCATATTGGTATGAAGACGACGAGGTGGTTGTCGCCGCCTCCGAACGTCCGGTCATCCAAACCGCGTTCAATGTGCCTGGCGAATCAATTCAAGAAGTGGCGCCAGGTGGCGCCTTGCTCGTTCGCCGCAGCGGCGAAACCTTGGTGGAAGAGATCCGTCCAGCGGGAGTACGGAAGGCCTGCAGCTTCGAGCGCATCTACTTCTCTCGCGGCAACGACGAGGACATCTACAACGAACGAAAAGCACTCGGGAGCAGCATCGTCCCTCGTGTGTTGGAAGCCGTGGAACACGATTTGGATCACACGGTCACGAGCTTCATTCCCAACACCGCCGAATCGTCGTTTTACGGGTTGGTCAAGGGGTTGGAAGAGCACCTTAACGCGAGCAAAATTGCCCGCATCAAAGGCCTCGGTGCAGACCCTGACCACGAGGAAATCGAGTCCATCCTGAATGAGCGCCCGCGCATCGATAAAATTGCCATCAAGGACGCGAAACTGCGCACCTTCATCACCGAAGACAGCTCGCGAGACGACCTGGTGGCCCACGTGTACGACATCACCTACGGCACCGTGCGACCCGGCGTCGACAACTTGGTGGTGATCGACGACAGCATCGTGCGCGGCACCACTTTGAAGAAGAGCATCCTTCGCATCCTGGACCGTCTTCAACCCAAGCGAATCGTTGTGGCGTCGAGCGCGCCCCAAATCCGCTACCCCGACTGCTACGGCATCGACATGGCGCGCATGGGAGACTTCATCGCATTCCAAGCGGCCGTGTCCTTGCTCAAGGAGCGTGGCATGGAGCGTGTGTTGGAGGACACGTACAAAGCCTGCAAGCACCA
>DKNS01000149.1:1669-2259 GCA_002469765.1 Flavobacteriales bacterium UBA7382
CGACGAAGAAATCAGCGACCGCATCAGCGATTTGCTGACCCCAGAAGGCATGAAATCGGAGGTGAAAATCATCTTCCAAAGCGTGGTCGGCTTGCACAAGGCCTGCCCCAACCACCTCGGGGACTGGTACTTCACAGGCGATTTTCCGACCCCGGGAGGCCACCGTGTGGTGAACAAGGCGTTCGTCTACTACATGGAAGGCAACAACGACCGCGCGTACTGATTGCGGTCAGTGAACCACCACCAACCTCGAGGTTTGGTCTCCTGAGATGGCGAAGTACACGCCTGCTTCCCAGCGCGACACATCAAGGTCCTGATTGAGGTCGCCGAACTGGCCTTGAGCGATCACTTGGCCAGACGCACTTCTCACTTCCCAGGGCTGTCCGGGCTCCCCTTCCATCTGCACACGGTCGTTCGCGGGATTCGGGAATGCGCGCAGAATTTGTGCCAAGGGCTCTGCCTCCAAAGACATCGTCGTCTCGAGCAAGAACTCCGAGCCCACAAACAACACGGAGGTGTCTCCACCCACCACTTCGCTGTAAGTGTAGCTCTGGGCCACGGGAAGCGGCATGTCTTGGGCCCAAAACGCC
>DKNS01000149.1:2658-3462 GCA_002469765.1 Flavobacteriales bacterium UBA7382
CGCATCACGTCGTTGAACGCCAATTCTCCAGGCAACAACAAGGCCCCCCATTCCGTAGCCAGGGAAATCAAGTCAATGTCTCGATGGACCACTTCGCCCCCTGCTTCAAAGACAAACGACAGGCTGTCGTGGTGCACATCCCCCACCGTGAATGGAAAAGGCATGGTCAAAATTTCCTCTGGGTGAATGACCTGAACCCCGTTGGCGTCGACGCCTCCCCAAAATCCCATGCCATCTGCGTCGTAGCTGTAATACCCATACTGTGTTCCTTGCGCGTTGACCACCTGCGCGTAGTCGGCGTTGGAAAACCCGTCGGCATAAGCGGTGCTGTCTGCAGGCAAGAACTCAAGCGCCACGTCCTGAAGGGAAAACGCGTTCGTCCAATCCCAGCCACTGGGTTGCTGGTTGGACACCCCGTACGTGAAGGTGTAGCCTTGAGGGTGGAGGTCAGGGGTTTGCAAGGTTTGGGCAGTCAGCGCGGCCGGGAGGGCCATGGCAGACATCAGAAGAACGCGGATTGCTTGATTCATGTGTCCAAGGTAGGTTAAGCCCCACACTGTGACTTGGGTGGCCACGGCGGGAACACGCAAGCCGCACTCAGGGACAAACTCCCTCACTGAACCACCAAGCGGCGCGTGGTGCCGTGGCGCTCGTCGCGCACGAGGTACACCCCTGCGTCCAGGCTTCCGGTGTTCAGGTCGGCGCTTCGTCCGCGCAGGATGCATGCCCCCTGCAAGTTCCAAAGCGTCCAGTTCACGGGCTGGCCGGCTTGGCCCACGATGACCAGGTCGCCACGGTTGACTG
>DKNS01000196.1:0-5461 GCA_002469765.1 Flavobacteriales bacterium UBA7382
TGGACGTCGCCTGGCTCGGATGGGGCAAGGCGGAATGGCCTGTCATGCTCGAAAAATCAGCCTTCGAGGCAACTTGGGTGCGCTTTGTGCGTTCTTTTGAGGAAGCTGGACTAACCTGAAACCAACCCTGTGGAGCAAACAGCATCTGAATTGGCCGTCCTGTTGGACGGGAGTGTGGCCGGAAATCCGGAAGTGAGGGTGCGCCGTTTGGCCAAAATTGAGTCCGCAGGACCTGGTTCTGTCTCCTTCCTCGCCAACCCCGATTACGAGAAGCACATTTACAGCACGAAGGCCAGCGTGGTCATCGTCGCCAGCGACTTCTCCCCCTCTGCCGCCTTGCCGGCGGACCTCACCTTGCTCAAGGTGGAAGACCCTTATCGTGCGTTCGCAAGGCTGCTCGAGGCGTACGACGCGATCCTCAAGCGCAAGGAAGGCGTCCATCCCTCCGCCACGGTCGACGACCATGCTGTGGTGGGCGAAGGGTGTTACGTCGGACCTGGCGTGGTGGTGGAACACGGCGCCGTGATTGGCGACCGCGTGGAACTCCACGCCCACGTCCATGTGTCCCGAGACGCGCGCATCGGCGACGACACCGTGCTGCACAGCGGCGTCCGCGTGCTCGACCGCTGCGTGGTGGGACAATCGTGCACGCTCCAAGCGGGGGCTGTGGTGGGGTCGGACGGCTTTGGGTTTGCCCCCAAGGACGACGGAAGCTACGCCAAGGTGCCCCAAACGGGCAACGTCATTGTGGAAGATCACTGCGACATCGGTGCGCACACCACCATCGATCGCGCGACCCTTGGCAGCACCGTTCTCAAGAAGGGGTGCAAGCTGGACAACCTCATCCAAATCGCCCACAACGTGGTGATTGGGGAAGCCGCTGTCATCGCCGCCCAAACCGGCATCGCAGGCTCCACCACCGTCGGGGCGCGCTGCATGATCGGCGGACAGGTGGGCATCGGGGGGCACTTGACCATCGCCGACGGCAGCAAAATCGCCGCCAAGTCGGGGGTCAGCGCCAGCCTCATCCAAGAGGGCCTCACATACCAGGGCAATCCTGCAGTGCCGGTCAAGCAATTCCAAACCTTCCAGATTGCGCTGCGGCGTTTGGTTCGCATGCCCCTGACGGAACGACTTGAGGCCATTGAAAATGCGCTTGAAGCCCCGAAGCATCCGACGCGCTGACTTAGGTTTGCATCCATGATTTCGTCGAATCAACAACACACCTTGGGGGCCTCCTTTGAGCTCCAAGGCATCGGACTGCACACCGGTGTGACGTCCACCCTCCTCGTCGAGCCCTCCGAGGCCAACACCGGTTACGTGTTTGTGCGGACCGACTTGGAGAACGCGCCAGAAATTCCTGCTCTGGTCGCCAACGTGTGCGAAACACGACGTGGCACCACCCTCCAAGCGGGTGAAGCCCGGATTTACACCACGGAACACGTGCTCGCTGCGTTGTACGCCTCAGGCGTCGACAACGCCCGCTTGTGCATCGACGGCCCAGAAGTGCCCATCCTTGACGGATCGGCCCAACCGTTCATGGAGGCCATCTCTGGCGCAAGCACAGTGGCTCAAGACGCAGACCGAAAATTCTTCAAGGTGCGTCGCAACCTCAGCCTCAAAGGCGAGGACGGCGTCGAAATGATGGTCGTGCCACTAGAAGAAGATGAGTTCAAGGCCACGGTCATGGTGGACTACAACAGCCCCATCCTCGGCACGCAACATGCGCGCATGGAATCGTTGGCAGAATTCAACAAACACATCGCGCCTTGCCGCACATTCGTGTTCTTGAAGGAAGTGGCCGCCTTGGCTGAACAAGGACTCATCAAGGGCGGCGACATCGACAACGCCGTCGTGCTCGCCGAGCGCACCTACAGCACCGAGGAGGTCGAAGGCATCGCCAAGGCCCTGGGCCGGGAAGCCCTCGCAGGGACCGCCGACAGCCCGGGAGTGCTCAACCCTTCCGACCTGCGGTTCCCGAACGAACCCGCACGCCACAAGCTGTTGGACATCGTGGGAGATCTGGCCTTGACCGGTCGCTTCATCCAAGGCCACGTGCTCGCCGCGCGCCCCGGCCATGCGGCCAACGTCGAGTTCGCCAAGGTCCTTGCCAAAGCCATCAAAGCGCAGGAGGACTTGCCCGACTTCAGACTCGACCGTCCATCTTTGATGGACATCAACGAAATCTCAGCCATGTTGCCCCACCGCTTCCCCTTCCTGCTGGTGGACCGAATCATGGACAGGGACGACCGCAGCATCACGGGCGTCAAGAATGTCACGATGAACGAGCCGTTCTTCCAAGGCCACTTCCCCAACAACCCGGTGATGCCAGGCGTGTTGCAAGTGGAGGCCATGGCGCAAGTGGGCGGCATCTTCGCGTTGTCCACGGTGGAGGACCCTGAGAACTACTCCACTTACTTCATGAAAATCGACGGGGTCAAATTCAAGAAAAAAGTGTTGCCGGGCGACACCGTCGTGTTCCACTTGACCTTAATGTCGCCCATCCGACGCGGGTTGGTCAACATGAAAGGCCGTGCGTACGTCCGCGGTACGCTGGTCTCCGAGGCCGAGATGCTCGCGCAAGTCGTCCGAGATCGCGCACCCCAAGACTGAAACATGATTCACGAGACCGCCAACATCTCCCCCCTTGCCCACGTCGACCCACAGGCCGAGATCGGGGCCAACGTCGAAGTGGCGCCCTTCGCCTTCGTCGGCCCCAACGTGACGGTGGGCGCGGGCGCATGGATTGGACCCCATGCCTCCGTGCTGGGCGACACCACCATCGGGGAAGAGTGCAAGCTGTTTCCTGGCTGCGTCATTGGGGCAGACTCGCAAGACCTTAAATACAAAGGGGAACCCACCACCGTGGAAATTGGTGCGCGCACGAGCATTCGTGAATGCGTGACCATCCACAAGGCCACCACCGACAAGATGGTGACGCGCGTGGGGAGCGATTGCCTCATCATGGCCTACGTCCACATTGCCCATGACGTGCAAGTCGGCGACCATGTGATCTTGGCCAACTCCTGCAACGTCGCCGGTCATGTGGTCGTCGAAGACCACGTGATCATCGAAGGCATGGTGGGCATCCAACAATTCGTGCACATTGGAAAGCACGCTTTCATTGCCGGTGGATCGTTGGTGCGGAAAAACGTGCCCCCTTACATCAAAGCCGCGCGCGAGCCCTTGAGCTACATCGGCATCAACGGCATTGGGTTGCGTCGACGCGGGTTTGACATCGACCGCATCCAAAACA
This sequence comes from Flavobacteriales bacterium UBA7382, assembly GCA_002469765.1. Taxonomy (GTDB): domain Bacteria; phylum Bacteroidota; class Bacteroidia; order Flavobacteriales_D; family Sanyastnellaceae; genus UBA11663. The sequence continues at coordinate 3,257 of DKNS01000196.1, forward strand.
TCGAAGACATCTACCGCACGTTGTACGTCTTGAACAACAACATGACCCAAGCGGTCAAGGCGGCAGAACTCGAGCTGCCCACGTCCGAAGACAAAGACACAGTGCTGTCCTTCATCCGTCAATCCGACAAAGGCATCATCCGCGGCCCCTTCTGAGCATGTCCAACCCGTCTACCCTTGCGTCCTTTCACGCCACCCATTTGGAGCTTCGGCGGGGACGACGTTTGATTTGGGAAGACGCAACCTGGTCGGTGCAAGGCACCACCACACTGGTGGGTCCCAACGGCCAAGGCAAAAGCTCCACCATCCGCATGCTGGCAGGCCAACTTGCGCCCACCTCTGGAACACTGAGCTTCTGCGCGGCCGACGGCGACGTGTCCGCCGAAGCCTGGATGACGCGCTGCAGCGTGGCCGCCCCCTGGCTGAACTTGCCTGGGCACCTCACCCTGGACGAAGCCATGTCTTTTCACGGTGTGTACCGCACCCCCCGGACCGGAACCATGCACTGGGCCGCCTTGGTGAAAGCATCGGGTCTGAGCGTGGACCCCAGCCTGCCTGTATCGCAGTGGAGCTCGGGGCAGCAACAACGCTTGATGCTGGCCTTGGCCTTGGGCACAAAGGCCGACGCGGTGCTGCTTGACGAACCTGCCAGCAACTTGGACGCGGCCGGAATCCAGTGGATGAGAGCCCAAATGACGGCTGTCCGAGCGCTTTCAACGGTGGTTGTGGCGACCAACGACGAAAAAAAAGAGGGGCTGGAAGGCGCGTCATTGCTGAGAATAGGATAAAAAGTTGCGCAGAGATGTAACCGTTTTTGAAACGGGGGCGTAACAGGGGACAAATCTTCAACCCTCTCATCTCATCAACGATGAACAAGTTTATTTACCCCCTCGCTGCAGCTGCAGCACTTTGTACCGGCAACCTCTTCGCTCAGGAAGCCGCTTTGATCACCCCGAACGCCGACTCAGCTTTTGACTGCGTTCAAGAAAACACCCGCCAGAACCGCACCTTGGTTTTTGAGGGCAGCGTAGTGACCCAAGAGTTCACCGCTTGCACCAGCGGCACATTGTCTGCCGTCGAAGTCGCCGTGAAAGGCATGACTGAAGACGTGTGGTACCTTGCGGAAATCGTGAACAACCACGGTGAAGTCCTTGACGACACCCGCTTCACACACCGCAACATCGTCAACGAAATCGTGCAGCTCAACTTGATGGCTGACGTGGAAGAAGGCAAGAATTACGCCCTCCAGTTGACCACGCCTGAGGAAGGCGACATGTCTTTGCGCTACCAGTTGACCAACATGGGCACCTTGTGGAACGACGGCGAGCCCGTGCGTGGCACACTCACTGCGAAGTTTGGCTTCAACACCGACAACACCCAGTACGTGCAATCCGAGTACGCCACCCGCAACGGTGAAACACCTGAGACACGTGCCATGGAAAACGAGTGCAAGACCAGCACTGGCATGTCAGACGGCAAGGTGAAGTTGACCGCTCCTGGGCACGTCATCACCCAGTCGTACACGGCTTGTGCCAACGGCACCATGACTTCTTTGGCCTTGAACATTGCGCACCACACCGCTGAGTTTGAAGGACGCATTCGCGTGGAAAACGAAGAAGGTGACGTGCTTATGAACAACAAGCTCGACCGCACCAACATCGTGAAGGACGCCATCACGTTGCCTGTGAACGCTGAAGTGACAGCTGGTGAGACACTGACCTTCTACGTGAAGCTCGGATCGGACACCCAGTTCGCCATCAAGCGCAACACCCAAGCCAACGTGGGCGAGTGCAAGTTGAACGGTGTGAGCATGGACTTCAACCTCGACTTCACCTCCTACATCAAGGAGTCTCACGTCGGCGAGAACGCAGACCTCGACGCTGCGGCCATCACCACCTTCCCCAACCCCTTCAACGACCGCATCAACGTCCGCATGGAGAATGCCCCCAAGGGACCTGCAACTGTCCAGTTGCTCGACTTCTCTGGGAACATCATTCGCACAGAGACGGTGATCGTGAAGGACGCTGCAGGCAACATCAGCTTCGACACCCGCGACATCGACGGCGCCGGCTACTACGCTTTGCGCATCATCCAGGGCGACCAAATCAAGAATGTGACCGTCTTGAAGCGCTGATCCCCCGCCCCTAGAACGACATTGACCCCAAGCGGCCTGGACTTTTTGTCCGGGCCGCTTTTGTGTGGCCAA
>DKNS01000196.1:5855-10787 GCA_002469765.1 Flavobacteriales bacterium UBA7382
GTCAACCACCCCGACATCCCGCCATTCCAAAGCCCCGGATGCTCCAACACCTTGGCATCCTTTCCCTTCACCTTCTTCTCTGCAATGAGGTACCGGCTCTCGTCCACGTAGGGGGCCAAAGACTGACCGGGCTTCACCACGCAAACCATGTCCACAGGATTGAAATGCGTGGCCTTCGCAAGCACATCCCTGTTGTCCTCACCAAACTCCACGGCCTCCACGATTTGGGGTCGCACCGACCCTGCGTCGACGCCCGACGCCACGCGCACCCAAAAGGGGCCGCCTCCGGGCTGGCCCTCGTTGCGCACCACGCCCACCAACCGCATGGGCCTGGCCAACTGAGCCTCAAGCCCAGCCACATCGCCCGCGTGACACGTCACGCCTTGCACTTGAAGCCACGCCACGACTCGCTCGGGACTCGCCTCCACTTCTCGGAGCAAGGCCTCCCGTTCCTCCGCCCAGGCGCGGGCCTCCGCCACCAACGCCTTGGTCCACAGCTCCCGCAATTCAGTTCGGGCGGGAGACGGAGCGTTGTCGATGTTGCGCACCACAAACATGGGTGTGCTCACCTCTTCCAAGAGCGTCAACAATGCGCCGTGGCCTCCCGGCCGCTTGAGCGGTGCACCACCCTCGGTCTTCATCCACGCCCCTTCTTGGTCAAGAACCGGCATGTCGGTGGCTGAGTCTTGCACCTCGAAAGCAAGTCTGGGATTCAAGGAAGAAACTGAGGAACCGTGGAGGTGAGCCTCGATGTCCATCACATGCTCTTCTTGCACGGTGAACCACACCGCGGGTTCGTCCACCAGGCGCGACCAACTTCGCACGTGGGCCTCAAACGCCGTCTCTGTGCCTTCTCCCCCGTCTTGCATATGAAAAGACACCAATCCTTTGGGGATGGTGCCTTCTTTCATGAGGGTCAACAAAACCGAAGTCGCTTCTGCGGCTGAGCACTGCTTGGGGTCCAGGCCCTTCGCCTCGACGGCCGCAAGCCATGCTCGACCCAACGCCAAGTCGTCCACGGCAGACCACAAGGATTCGCACGCTTGGGGCTTGTCGTGCAAGGGGCGAAACATCCGCGTGGCGGCTCCAGAAGCAGGCACCCACAACCCCAATGTCGATGCATTCGGTGGAGTGTCGTCCCACAATTTGGCCTTTTGGAGAAGCGACTCGGACGACCACACTTCCACCCCATCTCCTGGGGTGCATGGACGTTCAATCTCGGTCTTGGGCTGAGGGGAGGAGAGCCGCGCGCGGCTCTCGTCAAGTGACAACTCAAAGAGGGAACTTGGTCGGGATTCCATCCCCCCAAGATAACGTCCTCCCCGCCGTCAAATCACGACTGAGCCAGATCTTGGCTCATCGACTGGCACACGGCATTCAAAGAGCCGTGAAGCTGGGACACGAGGGCTGGAAGCCTGTGCATGTCCACACGCTCTTTGCTGCAATGCTCGATGTCCTGCACAAGCGGCTCGAGACCTGTGAGGCCCAGCATGCGAACCCCAGCGGACAGCGTGGTGGCCACAGGATGCAAGTCGAACAACCGCGATTGGCGGATGCACGACATCATTTGGCGGTCAAGCACCTCTGCGCGCGCCACGAAAAGCGCCACAATCCGGCGCACCTTGGCGTCTTGGCCATGGAACACCTGATGCAGGTAAGTGAGGTCATAGTGCTTGTCCATGACTCGGGGTACGGGCGGGAGACGTGAAAGGTTTCAACGGCTTCCCGTTGTCCCCCTATTTTTGCGGTATGGGCAAATCATCACGACCCCAGGTTCTCGTCACCGGCGGCGGCGGGTACATCGGAAGCCACACCGCCGTGGCGCTCCACGAGGCTGGATTCATGCCTGTCTTGGTGGACAACCTGCACAACTCCAAGACTTCGGCCGTGGAAGGGGTTCGGGCCATCTTGGGCGCGGAGGTTCCATTCGAAGCTTTGGACATCCGGGACGAAACTGAATTGAATGCCCTGTTTGAAAGACATGATTTCACAGGTGTGTTGCACTTCGCCGCGCACAAAGCCGTGGGTGAAAGCATGGCCAAGCCCGCAATGTATGCGTCCAACAATGTCGGCGGCCTAGGGGTGCTGCTCGAGGTGGCCAGCGCACATGAGGTGGACAACATCGTCTTCTCTTCAAGTTGCACCGTCTACGGCGAGCCAGAGCAGATGCCAGTGGCTGAATCGGCACCTTTCCAACGGGCGGAATCTCCCTACGGATGGACCAAACAGGCGTGCGAGCGCGTCTTGGAAGACCACGCGGCAGCGCAAGGGGCCGCGCACGTGGCCTTGCTCCGGTACTTCAACCCCATTGGAGCCCATCCCTCCGCCCGCATCGGGGAGTTGCCCCTGGGCGTGCCCAACAACTTGATTCCATTCCTCACCCAAGCCGTGTCCGGCATCCGCAAGGCCTTGACGGTATTTGGCGGGGACTACGACACCCCAGACGGCACGTGCATCCGGGATTATTTGCACGTCATGGATTTGGCAGAGGCCCACGTGGCGGCCCTGCAATGGTGCCTCGACCGACCTGAAGATCAATCCGTCATCCGCCCCTTCAACTTGGGCACGGGCCAGGGCGCCTCTGTGTTGGAAGTCATCCAGGGCTTCGAACGCGCCACCGGGCAGAAAGTGCCCTACACGATGGGAGACCGTCGGGAAGGCGACGTCGTGGCGATTTGGGCAGACCCTTCTAGAGCGGCCGACGAATTGGGATGGCGCACCACCAGAAGCTTGGAAACGTCACTGGCCGACGCGTGGCGCTGGCAAGAGAAGCTGAACGACGATCATTCACACTGAGATCCTCCGTCGAGCCTCTCGCAACCGGTCAGAACAGCGTCAGCCACACCGACACCATTCCGACAGCGTACCCAGCATAGATTTCGCTGGACGTGTGGGCCCCGAGGGTGAGCCGGCTCCACCCCACCAGCCCTGCAGCCAGGACCAAAGCGGTGACCCATCCCATGCTCCACAAGCCGTTTTGAAGGGCCACGTGGGTGTAGACCGCAAGGGTCCCGCCCTGGGCCATCATGTGCATGCTGACTTTCTTTTGGAGGGTAATGAGCCAGGCCGTTCCAATGGACACAACCAAGGACAACAGCACCTGGCGGTAGAACAGGGGAACTTCCACAGCGGTGCTGTTCAAGACCAACAGGTAGGCCATCGTGTAGTAAGCCAACACGAGTAAAAAAGGCCAAGGACGCTCCTTTCGCGAACGGATGTCGAGGTCGCTGATGAAGCCCCGGCGTTTGAGCATCCAAAGGGACAACGCAGGCGCCAACGTGTTGATGAGCAACAGAACGAACAAATAGGAAAACAGCCCCAACCTGTGCTTCAGGTAGCCGTCCTCGGACAGCAACATGGCCAACGTCAACAGCGGCATGCACAGCGGATGGAGCACCGCACTCACCAACTTCGCGAGCGCCTTCATCAGAGTTCCTTCCTCAGGCGCGCCACAGGAATGCCGAGCTGTTCGCGATACTTGGCGACAGTTCGGCGCGCGATGTTGTACCCCTTGGCGTTGAGCAAGACCCCGAGCTTTTCGTCGGAGAGCGGCTTTCGCTTGTCCTCTTCGGCGATGGCATCTTGGAGGATTTTCTTGACCTCCCGTGAGCTCACCTCTTCCCCGCTGTCGGTGGTCAGCCCTTCGGAAAAGAACCATTTCAGCAACAGCGTGCCGTAGGGCGTCTGGACATACTTGCTGTTGGCCACGCGCGACACGGTGCTGATGTCCATGCCGATGCGCTCGGCGATGTCCTTGAGGATCATGGGCTTCAAATCCACCTCATCCCCGCTCAAGAAGTAGGCCCGCTGGTGGTCGACGATGGCGCGCATCGTCTTCATCAAGGTGTGCTGACGTTGGGCGATGGCGTCGACGAACCACTTGGCGGCATCCACCTTTTGCTTCACGAAGGTCAAGGCTTCCTTCGCCGCTTTGTCCTGCTTGCCACCCTGCGAGTAGGTGTCCATCATCTCCTTGTAAGTTCGACTGATGCGGAGATCGGGGGCGTTCCGCCCATTCAGCTGCAAGGCAATGTCCTCCCCCTCCACAGCGAGCAAGAAGTCCGGAATCACGTGATGGATCGTCCGTGACGATTCGCTGCCAGCGTTGCCTGGTTTGGGATTCAGCCTGGTCAACTCGTCCAAACCCGCCTTCAACGCGGCCTCATCAACTTCGAGCAACGTTTGGAGCTTGTCGTAATGCTTCTTTACAAACGCGTCGTAGTGGTCGCACAGCATGGATTCCGCCAGGGCCAATGAGCCTTGACGGGGATCGGCCTCGTCTTTGTCGGCCTGCTTTCGGTGGACCTGAAGCAGCAAGCATTCCTTCAAATCTCGTGCGCCCACGCCTGCGGGGTCCAACAGGTGAACGACGTCCAGGGCAATTTCCAACGAGGCGCGGGGCACATCAATGCCCTGGGTGAAAGCCAAATCGTTCACGATGCTGTCCAAATCCCTCCTCAAGTACCCGTCGTCGTCCAAATGCCCTATCAGGTGTTCTGCCAACGCCCGGGACTCGACCGTGGTGTCCATGAGTGCGAGTTGGTTCACAAGGAGTTCCCGGAACGTCGAACCACTGCCAAGTGGCACCGTTTTCTCTTCCACGTCCGCGCCTTGGTTGCGGATGCCCAATTGGTAGTCGGGGGTTTCGTCGTCGAGGTAGTCGTCGAAGTCGAATTCCTCCAAAGCTTCGTTGCCCTCGTCCGTGTCTTGGTTGTCGAATTCGTCCAGCTCGACCTCCACCTCGCTCCCTTCTTCCAAAGCTGGATTGGCCTCCAATTCCTGCTTGATGCGCGCTTCGAGCTCCAGCGTCGGCACCTGAAGCAATTTCATCAGCTGAATTTGCTGAGGAGAGAGCTTTTGGAGGAGTTTTTGCTGGAGACTCTGCTTGAGCATGCGGGGTTAGAATTCGGCGTTCTGCGGGGTGCGTGGGAA
>DKNS01000108.1:0-885 GCA_002469765.1 Flavobacteriales bacterium UBA7382
CGAGAAGTCGGCGTAGCGCACTTTGACGGTCACGCACGCCGATAGTTTGTCGCCCCTCCGAAGCTGGAACGCCAGGTTTTCCGCCATGGCCAACATGATGGCGTGGAGCTTGTCGCCGTCGGTGGTGTCTTTGGCGAAGGTGCGCTCGGTGGAGATGGACTTGCGCTCGTTGTACGCCACCACCGGGGCGGTGTCGAGCCCGTGGGCCTTGCGCCAAATGGCCCGGCCGTTCTTGCCGAGCACCTGCTCAAGGAGCTCCACAGGCATGTCCTGCAAGGTGCAGATGGTGGAGATGCCGAGGTTGCGCAGCGTCCGGTACGTCTCGGCGCCGACCATGGGGATTTTTCGGACCGAGAGTGGGCCGAGGAAGTGTCGTTCTGTGCCGCGGCTGACTTGCCGTTCGTTGTTGGGTTTGGCTTCGCCGGTCGCCACTTTGGCCACGGTTTTGCTGGTGCTCAACCCCAGCGAAATGGGCAGTCCGGTTTCTCGAATCACCCGTTCCCGGAGCTCCCGGGAAAACTGCCAGCACCCAAAGAATCGGTCGAGCCCAGTCAGGTCGGCGTAGAATTCGTCGATGGAGCTCTTCTCACAGACGGGCACCGCGTCCCGCACGATTTCGGTGACGAGTTCCGATTGTTTGGAGTAAGCCATCGAGTTGCCTCGAATCACCACGGCTTCAGGGCAGAGCGCCCGCGCCATTTTCATCGACATCCCCGAGTGCACCCCAAACCCACGTGCCTCGTAGCTGCACGACGCCACCACACCGCGGTCGCCGGTCCCACCGATCAGGATGGGCTTGCCCTCCAGTCGTGAGTCCATGCGCCGCTCTACCGACACGAAAAACGTGTCGAGATCCATGTGGAGGATGGACCGTTGGGGCGAAGT
>DKNS01000108.1:1271-2878 GCA_002469765.1 Flavobacteriales bacterium UBA7382
AATTCGAGCAAAAGAAGCTATCTTTGTTTTCATGCAAAGCAAATTGCCTGAGAACTTGAAGTCACTTCGGAAGTCCAAAGGCTGGACCCAGCAAGCCCTTGCGGACCGTTTGGGCCTCACGCGTCCCACCCTCGGTGCGTACGAGGAAGGCCGTTCGGAACCCAAGCTGTCGGTGCTCATCGACATGGCGGCGTGCTTCGGCACCACCGTGGATACTCTGGTGCGTGGCGAGAAGGACGCCGAATCCGCCGAGCGCGCCAAAGGCGACCGGATGCGGGTGTTGACGGTGTCCGTGGACTCGGCCAGCGACCGTGAACGCGTGGTCGTTGTGCCTGTAAAAGCCGCCGCTGGGTACGCCCACGGATACGGCGACCCAGAATGGGTGTCTCGGTTGCCGACGTTTGGATTGCCACTTAAGGAGCTGGCCCCTGACTCCACCTATCGCATGTTCCAAATCGAAGGGGACAGCATGTTGCCCATCCCGTCAGGCAGCTACATCCTGTGCCAGTACGTGGACGACTGGATGAGCGTGGGGGGGTTGAGGCCGCACATCGTGGTCACCCGCAACGACGGGGTGGTGTTCAAACGCATCGAGAACGACTTGCCTGGCGGCGGACGCCTGGTGTTGCACAGCGACAACCCGGCGTTTGCGCCTTACGCCGTGGCAGGAGACGATGTGGTGGAGGTGTGGCGTGCGGCGGCGTACCTCAGCTTTGAATTGCCCTCGGCCCTGGACGGACAACCTGCCTCGGCCGCGAGCTTGCGCAGCGCCTTGGACACGTTGCGGGGCGAGATCGACGCGCTGAAGCGGTCTGAATCGGCGAGCTGAAAGTCAGATTAGGACGTTGTCAGACGACGAAGCTTACACGCCCAACGCGACGACCTCTTCGACGGCGTCGAGCTTGGATTTGAGCAATTGCTCGATGCCGCCTTTGAGCGTTTGTGTGGAAGAAGGGCAACCGGAGCACGCACCCCGCAGGTGCACGTAAACCGTGCCTTCGGAAAACGCCTTGAAGTCGATGGCGCCGCCATCTTGTTCCACGGCTGGCCGCACGAATTCTTCGAGGAGTTGCTTGATGGTTTTGTCGTGCTCTGAAGGCACGATGTCCTCCTCGGCGATGAATTTCACCGACTCAGGGTCCAGCCCGGCGGGCGCCGCGGTGGGGGTTTCAGACACGGCCGACGCCAACTTGGGCAGGGCCTCTTCCAGCTTGTCGGCTTCCACCGCGTCGGCGTGGTCCATCAGCCACTCGCGGATGTACTCACGCAGTTGCTGCACAATCATTTCCCACCCAAGGCTGTCGTCTTTGGTGACGCTGACCATTTTTCCGCTCAAGAACACGTTGGTGACGAAGGGGAAGTTGAAGATTTCTGTCGCCAAAGGGCTGCAAAGCATGGCTTCGCCCTTGTTGCGGAATTCAAGTTGCAAGTCGCCGGGCACGAGGTTGCGGTCGGCCACAAACTTCATCACCGCAGGATTGGGGGTCATCTCTGCGTAGACGCTGGTGGGAATGCGTGGAGGTTCCATGTGCTTCAAAGGTACGCAGGGGATTTCCAGAGGCCGTGTCGTCGGTGTACCTTGAGGCGTCCTTTCAGGACGTGGTAGA
>DKNS01000049.1 GCA_002469765.1 Flavobacteriales bacterium UBA7382
GTGATGGCTTCCGCAGGCACCACCCAAATGCTCACGCCCTCCTGGCGGCGCGTGTACACATCCCGCGCATTTTGAATGGCCATTTGTGCGTCGGCTGCGTGAAGCGACCCGGCATGCTTGTGTCCAAGGCCTTGGCGGCTTCGGATGAACACCTCCCACAGGGGCCACTCTTGCTTGGACTCACTCATGCCGCGTGGGTGGAGGTGTTGCCGTTCTTCTGGCGCGCAGCTTCTTTGGTGGCGTACGCGTTCGCAGCGTCGCGCACCCAGGCGCCGTCGTCATAAGCTTTCACCCGGGCGCCAAGGCGTTCCTTGTTGCAGGGGCCGTTGCCCTTGATGACGTTGTAGAATTCGTCCCAAGCGATGGCGCCGAAGTCGTAGTGCCCGCGCTCCTCGTTCCATTTGAGGTCAGGATCGGGGAGGGTGAGTCCCAGCAATTCGGCTTGAGGCACAGTCATGTCCACAAACCGCTGACGCAATTCGTCGTTGGAGAACCGCTTGATGTTCCACTTCATGCTCTGGGCAGAGTGTGGAGAATCGGCGTCGCTCGGACCAAACATCATCAACGATGGCCACCACCACCGGTTCAAGGCATCTTGAGCCATGGCCTTTTGGTCTGGCGTGCCCTGGGCGAGGTTCAACATGACTTGAAAACCTTGTCGTTGGTGGAAGCTTTCCTCTTTGCAAACACGCACCATGGCCCGGGCGTAAGGGCCGTAGCTGCACTTGCACAAGGGCACTTGATTCATGATGGCGGCCCCGTCCACGAGCCACCCGACAGCACCCATGTCGGCCCAAGTGAGGGTGGGGTAATTGAAGATGGAGCTGTACTTGGCTTTTCCTTTGTGAAGGTCTTGGAGCATTTGGTCTCGGGTGACCCCCAAAGTTTCCGCTGCAGAGTATAGGTAGAGTCCGTGTCCAGCTTCGTCTTGCACCTTCGCCAGCAAGATGGCCTTGCGCTTGAGCGAAGGCGCCCGAGAAATCCAGTTGCCCTCGGGCAACATGCCGACGATTTCGCTGTGGGCGTGTTGACTGATTTGACGGATCAACGTCTTGCGGTAAGCATCGGGCATCCAGTCTTTGGGCTCGATTTTTTTCTCTTCCGCGACGTAGGCGTCAAAGCGTGCTTCCAGGTTCATTTCTACAGGACTCATGCGCGCGATTTTCATCAAAGTTACACTGAGTCGGGTGTGCGTCGTTTGGTGACAATCACAATGTGCCCAAACCATGGTGTGGACTACTTTCGCTCTCATGCCGACGTTTCACGACATCCAAGTCCAAGGCGTGCACCGCGAGACCGCCGAATCGGTGGTGGTGGCCCTGGACGTTCCCGAACCACTGCGCCCCGCTTTTCAGTTTGCCGCAGGTCAGTATTTGACCTTGCGCGCGACCATCGACGGCGAAGACATCCGGCGCAGCTATTCCCTGTGTTCGTCGCCAGGCGACGGGGCGTGGCACGTGGGCATCAAGAAGGTGCCAGGTGGCAAGTTCTCAACCTACGCCAACGACGTACTCAAGGCGGGCGACACGTTGCAGGTCATGGATCCTCAGGGCCGTTTTGTGCTGGCAGAAGGTATGGGTAAGCACCATGTGGGCTTTGCGGCAGGCTCGGGCATCACCCCAATTTTGAGTCAAATCAAGGACATCCTGAGCACGGACCCCAAATCGAGCTACACCTTGTTTTACGCCAACAAGACGGCGTCGAGCACCATGTTCCGAGAGGTGATACAAGACCTCAAGGACCTTCACCTCGACCGGTTGCGGGTGTTCTACTTGTTGACGCGGGAGCCTGTGGACGCCACGTTGTTGTCAGGACGCTTGGATCAAGCGCGTTGCACCGAATTGATGAAGGAATTCTGCAGAGGCACATCTGTGGACGCGGCGTACCTCTGTGGGCCCGAGTCGATGATCCTGGGTTGCAAGGAGGCGTTGTTCGCCTTCGGGTTGTCTGAAGACCAAATTCGCTTCGAATTGTTCACCTCAGCTGGCGCAGCCAATCCGCAGACCCAAAAGACTGAAGCCGCATCTGGCGGTGGTGTTCCCATGCAGATTGTGTTGGACGGTGTCACCACCAGCGTGTCGCTCGAGAAGGACAAGAACATGCTCGACGCGGCGTTGGATGCAGGCTTGGATGCCCCTTACAGTTGCCTTGGCGGCGTGTGCTGCACGTGTCGTGCCAAGCTGGTCAAAGGCAAAGCCACGATGAACGTCAACTTCGCTTTGGAGCCATCTGAGGTGGAGCGCGGCTACGTGTTGGCCTGCCAAGCGCATGTGGACGGCGACGAGGATGTGTTGTTGGACTTCGATCAGCAGTAAATCCTCGCCAGAGGTTGCTGCTTCAAGGCATCAACTGCGCTCCGAAAGTTCCAGCCACCTCATTTCTGCCTTTTCCAATTCCTCGGCGACTTGTCCGAGTTCTTCCCCGAGGCGGGTCAAGGTGTCCAAGTCTTGCTCACCCTGAAGGGCTGTTGAAAGCTCGTTGCTTCGGGCTTCCAACTTGGGGATGGCCTCGTCGAGCGCCTCAAACTCCAGCTTCTCCTTGTAACTGAGCCGCTGGGAGTAGTCACCACGCACTTCGACAGGGGCGTCGGCCGCCTTGGCCGACGAGGGGATGGCCGCCTTTTCTGCTTGGACACGTTTCTGCGACTCGGCACGCGCCGCTCGGTATTGGCTGTAGTTGCCGGGGTAGTCTCGAATGGAGGTGCCCCCGTCTTCGCCCACCACCCAGACGTGGTCCACGAGCTTGTCCATGAAGTACCTGTCGTGCGACACGACGACAAGACAGCCCAAGAAGTCCATCAAGAATTCCTCCAACACGGACAGCGTGAAAATGTCCAAGTCGTTGGTGGGCTCGTCCATCACCAAGAAATTGGGGTTGCGCATGAGCACCCTGAGCAAGTGCAGACGCTTGCGCTCACCGCCGCTCAGCAACCGAATGTGCTGGTGGTGCATGGCATGGGGGAAGAGGAACCGCTCCAGCAATTGGGCTGCCGTGAGTTTGGCGCCGCCTTTCAACGGGATCCAATCGGCGATGTCCCGCACGGCGTCGATCACTTTCCAGTCAGGGTTGAATTGCCCACCTTCTTGGTTGTAGTGCCCAAACACCACCGTTTCTCCGACCACCACCTTCCCGGCATCGGGCTCTGCCAACCCCAAGATGAGTTGAAGCAAGCTGGATTTGCCGGAGCCGTTCTGGCCCACCAGCCCGATGCGCTCTCCTCGCTTGAAGTGGTGGGTGAGTCCCTCAAAAAGCACCTTTTCGTCGAAGGCGCGCTTGACTTTGTGCAACTCCACCACCTTCCCACCAAGTCGTTCCGGAATGACCGTGAGGTGAAGGGGGTCTTCGTGAAGCCGTTTGGCGGCGGCCTTCTTCACATCTTGAAACCTGTCGAGTCGACTCTTGCTTTTGGTGGTTCGGGCAGAGGGAGTGGCGCGGACCCATTCAAGCTCGCGCTTCATGTGAGCGCGTGCACGCTCCTGAACGGCTTGCGCGTTGGTCCGCCGTTCTGCACGTTTCTCCAAGAAATAGCTGAAGTTCCCATGGTAGCTGTGCAAGGCATGGTCTTCCAACTCCAGGATGCGGTCGCATACGTTTTCTAAGAAGTAGCGGTCGTGCGTGACCATCAGGAGCGTCGTCCCCATGGTAGCCAAACGCTGCTCAAGCCATGCGATCATGTCCAAGTCCAGGTGGTTGGTCGGCTCGTCGAGGATCAAAAAATCAGGAGACTCAAGCAAAACCTGAGCCAAAGCCACCCGTCGTTTCTCTCCTCCGCTCAATTGGCCCACTGGCCGTTGGAGGTCGTGCAAATTGAGTTTGCCCAAGATTTCTCGCGCCCGAGCCTCGAAGTTCCACCCCTCGTGTGCGTCCATCGCGTCGTACGCCCGCTGCAGGTCGTCTCCCTCATGCCCCTCGGCGAGCGCCCGCTCGTAGGCGCGCATGGCTCGGACCGTGGGGCTGTCGCCGATGTAGAGGGTGTCCAGGATGGTGGCTCCAGGTTCCAGTTCAAGGTCTTGGCGGAGGTGAGCGTGACGCACGCCCGATGAGAACACGACCCGTCCGTTGTCGGCGGACTCCTGCCCTGAAATGGCCCGGAGAAGGGTGGACTTTCCAGAACCGTTTCGGGCGACAAGCGCCACACGTTCTCCTTCTTGTACGCCAAAGGTGAGTCCATCAAACAGTGTCCGCTCCCCGTAAGTCTTCGTCAGGTCCTCGACGGACAACATGTTTCTTTTTTCCATGGCCAAGCCAAAGATACCCAGCGGACAAGTGGCAATCGTACTCGACTTATGTTGGAGCCCCAACTGAACTATGTTTTTAAAACACTGAATAAGAGCGGGTTGAGTCGGTTATTCACACAAGGTTGTTTGAGACAATCTTGACATGGGGTGTCCTTGATACACAGTGTGCCCGTGGTTTGCACCGAACCTTTAAAACAGTTCTTATGAAAAAAGTTGTTCTTTCGTTCTTTGCAGCC
>DKNS01000043.1 GCA_002469765.1 Flavobacteriales bacterium UBA7382
GGCGGTTTCCGGATTCCAGAATTTGGCTGTCTTCAGCCCAAAGAACATCGCCGGCCGGTATTGCATGAGGGGCAGGCTCTCGAGTTGCCAATTGGGAAACTCATTCAAAATACCTGTCACAGGATGGTTCTGCTGCTGGGATTGAAGTTGGCGCAGGCGGTCGTCGATGCTCCACACTTGGGCGTTCACGTTGGACGACCCGAGCTCGTTCAAGCCGGAGCCGTCGTAGAAGTACGCCGCCATCGGATAGCCGCGGTACACACCGATGTTCAGCCCAAACTCCACCCCTTCCCTCGACTCGTACGTGTAATCCTCCTCGTCGCTGTACACGGTCATTTGGGCTTGGGTGGTCTCGGCCCATCCCAAGGTCACCAGGGCCAACAAGGCCTGCCGCATCCCGATTGTCGCCTGTCTCATCATGGGTTCAATTTCGGAAAGAATCGCCAGCCCAATCCATGCGGACCTCCAACCTGGTCAACGGCCAATCGCTCTCGTCTGTCGGGGTGGCGGCCAACTTGTCAACAACGTCCATGCCTTCCACCACGCGACCAAACACGGTGTGCTCTCCGTCCAAGTGCGGCGCCCCACCCTCCTTGGCATACTCCCGGGCTTGGGCTGTCGTGTACGTCACGCCACGGTCGCGCTGCACCTTGCCCAATTCCTGCGGACCGATTTGCCGTCCCGTGACAATGTAGAAATCGTACCCCGACGACCGCTTGTCCGGGTTGTCGTTGTAGCTGCGCGACATGGCCAAGGCGCCCCGTGTGTGGATGTGGTCACCATCAAATTCAGCCGGCAAGGTGTGCTGACCTATCAAGAACCGAAGCTGCTGGGGACGCTCCTCCTCGCTGTTCCCGCCTTGAACCACAAAATCCGGCACCACGCGGGTGAATTCGGCCGGGTCGAAATACCGCCGGTGCACCTTGTACAAGAAGTTGGCCCTGTGGACTGGCACGTCCTTGAAGAGCTCCACGACGATGAAGCCGTGCTTGGTGTCCATCACCACCAAGTCCTCCTCAACCGTGCTGCCCCACACCATCAAAAAGTCAGCCGCATTCTCGTTGGTCAGGGTGGGAAATTCGGACGCCACGAGACGTTTCACGCGCTCATCGACCACCAACTCCGCTGGGGTCTTGTCCACTTGAGCGGTGGGGTCTTGTGAAGCCGACTCAGGTGCGTCTGATGTGCTGTCGCATCCAACCATGGCCCCCACCGCCAACCCCCAAAACCAAACCTTGTTCATGGCGCAAACTTAGCCGCATCTTCGCAGAGTGAAGTACGCCATTGTCGACATTGAGACCACCGGAGGGACCCGGAAATCGCGGGGGATCACCGAGGTTGCCGTGGTCGTGAGCGACGGGCAAAACGTGGTGGACACTTGGAGTTCCTTGGTCAATCCTTTCGAGCCAATCCCAGCACGCATCTCAGCCCTGACTGGCATCACCGACGACATGGTGGAGGACGCCCCTGGGTTTGATGACGTGGCAGAGCACCTCATGGGCTTGCTTCAGGATTGCGTTTTCGTGGCGCACAACGTGGGGTTCGACTTTGCATTTTTACGCGGTCACTTCGAAGCCATGGACATGTCCTTCAACAGGCCCAAGTTGTGCACTGTCCGGCTCTCCAGAAAAGCATTCCCAGGCCTCCCTCGCTACGGACTCGGGGCGCTCTGCGATGCCATGGACATCCCCCACGCTGACCGCCACCGGGCGCTGGGGGACGCCAAAGCCACCACTGTGTTGTTTCACAAAATCATGGCCTCGGAACGCGGACAGCTCGCCGTGGTCGACGCCTTGAAGCGGGGAACCCGAGAGCAATGGATGCCCCAGCACGTGCCCGCCAAGGAATTTGATGCGCTTCCCGACGAACCCGGGGTCTATTGGTTCTTGGATGCGACGGGCAAACCCCTCTACATCGGCATGAGCATCCACATCCAAAAGCGAGTGCGCAGCCACTTTTCTGGCACCACCGCTTCCTCCAGGCGCCAAATCCTGATGCGCGACATGCGCAGCCTCAAGCATGAACTCGCTGGCAGCGAATGGATGGCCACGGTGATGGAAGACGTCCGCATTCGGGCACACTGGCCGCCCCTCAACCGGGCGCAGAAGCAACCACGGGCTTATCGCTCTGTTGTGCATTACGTCGACCGGCAAGGCCGCAACCGGCTTGCCGTGCGAGCTCAGCAAGGCACACGTGGCGCCTTGCGCACGTTCCACAGCGAGGCCTCGGCCAGAAAATGGCTTCACCAGCAAGTCCAAGACCACGGCCTGAGGTTCGACCTCCTGGGCTTGGGTGCGTTGGTCCCCGAAGAATCCGTGAGCGTCGAAGACCACGAATCTCGCTTCCAAGAGGCCTTGCAGGTTTGGAAGCAAGCGTCGTCAGGATGGTTCTGCGAGCGAGGAAGGACCCCCGAAGAGCGTGGCTTCATAGCCGTTCGTGAAGGACACGTCGTGGGGTACGGGTTTGTGGAAGCAGACGACCTGCGAGGTGACCTGACCTCTCAGGAAGGTCAAGAACGCTTGGAGGCGCTGTCGTTTGGCTTGCATCCGGTGGCGCCGTCGTCCACATTGGACGCCCGCCTGCGCGCAGAGATGGCCTCCAACCTCACTTGGGTTGAAGCGAAATGAGCGCCCGTCAATTCTGATTCAACCAACCATCGCCCAAGCAGTTGGGGACGTACGCAATCGCTTTGGAAAAGGCAAGAATGTTCTGAACCGTGGAAGGCTTGGGCAGCAGTTCAACGGTGGTGAGATTGGGGCTAGAAAACGTCAGAGGGTCGAATGAATCCATACAGCGTGGGTGTTGTTCTCCCCTGAAACGACAAGAGGCGGACCCTATTGTGTCCGCCTCTTGATTTTTCATCTTCAAGCATCTCGCGCGTCAGCCGGTGGTCAGCACAAGCTGTTGCTCTTCGACCATGCGCCGGAGATTGATCAAGGCATAGCGCATCCGGCCCAAGGCCGTGTTGATGCTCACCCCCGTCTCTTCTGCAATCTCTCTGAAACTGTACTGCTGCTCCAAGCGCATCTTGATCACCTCACGCTGTTCTTCTGGAAGAGCGGGAATCAGCTGGCGCAATTCCGCCAAAACCTCCTCTTGCACCATGCAATCCATGGCGTTGGGTGCGTCATGGGAAATCGTGTCGAAAATGTCGAACTCATCGGTGGGGCGCACCATGCGCTTTTTGCGGTTGCGTCTGAAGTGGTCGATGGCCGCGTTGTGTGCGATGCGCATCACCCAAGGGCCAAATTTGCCCTCCTCCACATACTTGCCGGACTTCAGCACCTTGACCACTTTAATCCAAGTGTCCTGGAATAAATCGTTCGCCACTTCATGGTCTCGGACCACAAACACAATCTTGGAGAAAACCCCAGACTGGTATCGGTTCAACAACGTTTCGAATGCTCGTTCGTCTCCTTCACGGTAGGCACGAATCAAGTCTCGGTCGGACAAAGAAGCTCGCATGACACCTCTGTTTACTTCACACCTCTTTGTCGGGACCTTCCCGGCTTAAGGCTTCATGAAATGGAACTAGAGTAAAATGTGTCGATATGCGTTTGTATGAGTACCTACTTCCTCTAAAGTAGACCTTTTCCTCATGGGCGCCAAACCTCAGGTACCTTCACGCTGTTAAAAACTGCAATGAAGATTGACATCCACGGGGCGAAAGTCCACAACTTGAAGGACGTCGACGTGAGCATTCCCAAGGAGAAACTCACGGTGGTGACAGGCTTGAGTGGGTCGGGAAAAAGCAGCTTGGCGTTCGACACCCTCTATGCCGAAGGCCAGCGCCGTTACGTGGAAAGCTTGAGCAGTTACGCCCGCCAATTCTTGGGCCGTTTGGACAAACCCGATGTCGACCGCATCGATGGGCTCTCCCCTGCCGTGGCCATCGAACAGCGCAGCGCCACGGGCGGACCGCGGTCCACCGTCGCCACACGAACCGAAATCATGGACCACCTGCGCATGCTCTTCGCGCGCATTGGGATCACCAAGTCCCCCATCTCCGGAGAAGTGGTGCGGAAAGACCGTGTGACCGACGTCGTGGACCACATTTTGTCGAGCGGTGCAGAACGCATGATGCTCGTGGCGCCCCTCGCACCCCGGGACGACCGCAGCCCAGAAGACCAGCTTCGGGTCCTGCAGCAGCAAGGCTACACGCGGGTTTGGACGGCGGCGGGGGCCATACGCATAGACGGCCTCGACGGTCACGATGTCTTGGGCCTCGTCGTCGACCGATTTTCCCCGGAATCGGCCTCCGAAGACGAAGGACGCGTGGCCGACAGCGTCGAGACGGCCCTCTTCGAAGGGGGAGGCCGGTGCCAAGTATGGACGACCTCCAAGGGAGGCAAGGCCGAGTGCGTTGACTTCAACGACCGGTTTGAACGGGACGGAATGGTCTTTCCTGAGCCCACCCCGGACATGTTCAACTTCAACAGCCCGGTGGGGGCCTGCGGGACGTGCGAAGGCTACGGCCACGTGCTGGGCATCGACCCCGAGAAAGTCGTGCCCGACCCAACCCGAAGTCTCTACGACGGTGCCATCGCCCCTTGGCGGGGCGAACGCACAGGACGTTGGCGTGAACGCCTCGTGATGGCAGCTGGTGCCGTGGACCTTCCTGTGCATGCGCCTTGGCAACGGTTGACCGACGCCCAGCAGGATTTGGTGTGGAATGGGTGCGCCCACTTCAAAGGCATCCACGCCTTCTTCAACATGCTCGAAGCCAAGAGCTACAAGATCCAAAATCGGGTGATGATCAGCCGGTACCGCGGCCGAACCAAATGCACCACCTGCCACGGCACGCGCATTGGAAAGGACGCCCAGCATGTGTATGTCGGCAGCCAAACCATCCACGACGTGTTGCGCATGACCGTGGAAGAAGCTTTGGCTTGGCAGGCCAGCCTCGAATTGACCTCGACTGAACACACCGTGGCTGAGCGGCTCCTCTGGGAAGTGAAGCACAGGTTGACTTGCTTGATGGATTTGGGACTCGGCTACCTCTCCCTCATGCGTGGCAGCCCCACCTTAAGTGGTGGCGAGTCTCAACGGATTGCCCTGAGCACATGCGTCGGAAGCGCTCTTGTTGGCAGCACCTACGTGCTCGACGAGCCGAGCATCGGACTCCACCCGGAAGACACTCAAAGGCTCATTTCCGTGCTCGAACGTCTCCGAAACCAAGGCAATACGGTGGTGGTGGTCGAGCACGATGACGACATCGTGACGGCCGCCGACTTTGTGGTGGACATGGGGCCGCAAGCGGGTTCTTTCGGTGGGGAGGTCGTCTTCAGCGGGACACAGGAGGGATTGTCCCAATGCGACGACACCCACCCCTCCCTGACCGCAGCGTACCGCAATGGGCACATGGTCATTCCCGTGCCTGAACACCGCCGCACCGCCCAAGACAAGCTCTCCATGCGCAACGTGCACACGCACAACCTCAAAGGCTTCGACGTGGACGTGCCCCTCCGCAGCTTGGTGGCCGTGTCGGGCGTGAGTGGGTCGGGCAAAAGCACCTTGATCACCCAGCTCCTTGTCCCCGCCGTGCAAGCCCAACTCGACGGATTCGGAGGCCAAACCAAAGGTTTCGAAGCCCTTGAAGGAGACCTCGGCACGTTGGAGCATTTGGAGTTCGTGGACCAAAACCCCATCGGCAAAAGTTCCCGATCCAACCCTGTCACTTACGTCAAGGCGTTCGATGAAATCCGAACCTTGCTCGCCGAGAGCGCCCACGCCAAAGCGCGCGGATTGAAGCCTTCCCATTTTAGCTTCAACATCTCAGGAGGGCGCTGCGAAACGTGCGAAGGCGAAGGCTACGTCACCGTGGGCATGCAATTCATGGCAGACCTGAAACTGCCCTGCGAGGATTGCGGCGGCAAACGTTTCCAGGACCACGTCCTTGAGGTCACCTACAAAGGCAAGAACGTCCACGACATCTTGTCCATGACGGTCGACGACGCATTGTTGTTCTTCTCCCCGGAAGACCAAAAGAAACCGCCAGCCGCCATCCGACGCCTTCTGGCCAAGCTGCAACCCTTGCACGACGTCGGGCTGGGCTACATCACCTTGGGACAGGGCTCCAACACCCTCAGCGGGGGCGAGGCCCAGCGCATCAAGTTGGCCGCCTTCCTCGCTCGGGGTGACCGACAAGGGCACACGCTGTTCGTCTTTGACGAGCCCACGACGGGACTGCACGTGCACGACGTGGCCAAACTGCTCGACTCTTTCCATGCCCTGCTCAACCAAGGTCATTCCATCGTGGTCATCGAGCACCACCTTGACATCCTCAAATGCGCCGACTGGGTGATCGACCTCGGTCCCGGTGGCGGCCAGCACGGCGGCCAACTCGTGCACGCCGGCACCCCAGAATCCTTGGCTGAATGCCGTCAATCTATCACGGGCAAACACCTTGCCCCCAAGCTTGAACCTGCATCATGACCCTCCGCACGTTCCTGATTGCCTCGTGGGCTCTCCTTTCCGCAAGTTGCCAAGCGCAGCAGCCTCAAGGACAGCAAGACACCAACAGGGCGTCCAGTTGGTGCGGTGAATTGAGTCCAGACGCGTACCGCGTGCTCCGGGAACAGGGAACAGAACCTCGGTTTTCCGGCGAATTCTGGCTGCACGACCAGGATGGCGTCTACGTGTGCATGAGCTGTGGCGCCAGGCTGTTCGATTCAGGGACCAAGTTCAAGAGCAACAGCGGCTGGCCCAGCTTTTTCCAACCTGAAGGTGACACCACCGTGGACGCACGTGTGGATCTGAGCCACGGCATGCGCCGCATCGAGGTGACCTGCTCTGTCTGCGACGGACACTTGGGCCACGTGTTCGAGGACGGACCCGCTCCGACCGGCCTTCGCTACTGCATCAACAGCGTTGCGTTGGACTTCGTGCCGCGGGACAGCGTGGACATCCTGTTGAAGAAGGACCCGAAGTGACCTTCACCGTCGCGCAATGAAAAAGGCGTCCAACATAGACGCCTTTTTTTGTGAATGTTGAACGCGGTCAGCGCTTGGGCTTCTTGCATACAAACGTGAGGCCTTCGTTCTGAATGACCTCTTGGCCTCCGACCACGTTGCCGTCAGCGTCGGTCACTGGACGGGTCCTTCCGTGGACGTTCAACACGCCTTCCACTTCGCCCTCGGTGGTCAATTGCATGAGCAAGATGCGCTTCGAAGGTGGCGCTGCAGCTTGACGCTTGTCTGGAGTCACGAACCACGCTCCATCGCTGGTGGCCAATTCGCCGCCGGCATTGAACGACTCGAAGTCCATGATGAAACCTGACACCGCATTCATGTAGTTGTCCTCGGCACCGATGGTTACCCACGAGTCATACAACAAAGTCGGATCTGTGGTGGTGTCGTAACGCTGGATGTCTGCAGACATCGCGCCTCCTTTCAGATGCTGAAAGAAAGGCTTGCTGGATGTGATCTTCATCGGAGCAGACTTCTCGCCGTAGATGGCATCCAAGATGTCGCCTTCGTTCTCCATCACGGCGTACACGCGGTAGGTGTCACCTGGAACGACCTCGCTGTTGTCGATGTAGTCCACCTCGAGGTGGGAAAACTGGGCCATTCCGGTGGAAGCCATGCAGACAGCCATGAGGGCCAAACCTGTGTTTCGCA
Source organism: Flavobacteriales bacterium UBA7382 (assembly GCA_002469765.1). Taxonomy (GTDB): domain Bacteria; phylum Bacteroidota; class Bacteroidia; order Flavobacteriales_D; family Sanyastnellaceae; genus UBA11663. The sequence goes on from DKNS01000043.1 coordinate 7,620, forward strand.
AATTCTTCATGTTCTCTAAGTTAATTCAGAGTTGGTTATTTCAAGATGCGGTCGTTCGCCCGCGCCTTGCGACCGCTGCCTGGACGGCTCCGGAACGCAGAGCGCACGGGCAAGAAGTACCCAAACGACAATTCATGTGAATGGGCGCTGAGGTAGTTGTCGCCCAGGGTGATGTCGTAGTTGTAGGCCAAGGTGAAGGCGCCGTAGTTGATGCCCGTTCCAATCACAAAGGCGTCCTGGGGCCTGAGGCCCATGCCCGCCCAATAGGTGCCATTGTAGATGGCTCGGAGATGGAAATCCAATTGACCAGGAGTGGCTGCGGTCATGCGCACCAAGGCACTCGGCTGCAACGAAAACAATTGGGACACTTCATACAGGTAGGACGCCATGAAGTTGTAATGCCGGACCATCCGGTTGGCGTCCTCATCGACGCCACTCAAGTTCAGCTTGTCCTCCAACAAGTTGTAGACGGACATCCCAAAGTAGTAGTTCTTGCCGTAGACCATCATCCCTGCGTTGAAATCCACACCAAAGGTGGATTCAATGGTTTGGGGCAAACTCTGGTCACCTGTTTGCCACACGTTCAAGCCAGTGCCATCGAACACAAATTGGTTGCCACGCATGCTCAACCCAAACGACACGGCGTCTTGGTTGCTGAGAAGCACGCTGTATGCCCCGGTCAACTCAAGGCCTGTTTGCTTGATGGCGCCTCCCATGTCGTCGTTGTAGAGCACAAAGCCCACACCGCCGCCGCCGGGAATGGCTTGATGGCCACTCAACAACTTGGTCGTCGGTGCCCCGTCAAAGCCCGCCCACTGCTGGCGGTAGCTTGAAGACAACACGGTGCCAGGCTCGGTGCCGGCCACAGCCGGGTTCGCCAAGTAGGTGTTGGTGATGAATTGGGAGCGACGCCATTGTTGTTGGCCCCACGCTGCAGTCCCTGCGGACAGCGCCACCAAGGCCAGGCTGGTCAAGTACTTTTTCATCTTGCTCAGTATTTGATGGTCACCGTGCCACGAATGGGCAACGATCCAGGGTTCAACTCAATGGTGTAGTAGTAATCTGCCACGGGCAAGCGTTGACCGCTGAAACGGCCGTCCCAGCGCTCCAACCCGCCTTGGGTCTCGAAGACCCGCTGTCCCCAGCGGTTGACGACCACCACCCGCGACAGCGGGAAATCCTCCAAACCGCCCACGACCCAATCGTCGTTTTTGCCATCGTTGTTGGGAGTCAGGGCGTCTGCGATGAACAAGCAACCTTCAATCGCCTCAACATCTTGGGACGCCGAGCGTCGACAACCAAGCGCGTCGGTCACAACCACAGTGTAAGTGTCTTCAGTCAACCCCACTGCAGTGGAAGCTGTTTGGCTGAAGGGGTCGCTCCACTCAAAGGTGAATGGCGCTTCTCCCCCATTCATGCTGACGGTGGCTGTGCCATCGGCCGCGCCCCAACACGTCACCGGAGAAGTCAACGTGGACAATTCCATGTCGGTGTCGAAGTTGATGCCAATGTCAAAAGTCTCTGAGTAGGTGCATCCCACTTGGTCCGTCACGTGTGCCGTATACGTCATCTCACTCAGGTTGTTCAGGTTGGCCACCTGACCTGCGGTGTCCAGCACAAACCAATCCCATTCACCCAACGTGACTGTACCGCCTTTTGGGAAAATGTCGGCTGAACCGTCGCTCATCCCAGTGCACGTTGCATTGAAAGGAAAGATCAAAAAGCCCAAGGGGTCTGGGGCTTCAATCGTGAACAAATCTGCCGTCTCGCATGCTGACGTGTCCGTGACCGTGACGATGTATTCTCCAGCACACAAGCCCACGCTGTCGGTAAAGAAGGTGCCTGAGGTTTGGTTGAAATACCCCACGGTCAACTCTCCGCTGCCTCCAATGGCCGTAACTTCAACAGACCCGTCGCAGTCCAACCCGCAAGAGGGGTTGGTCACATCGCCTACGAGCAACTCAAGCGGCGCAGGTTCCTCAATGGTGATGAATGTGGTGTCCGAAGTGCAGTTCAACGCATCGTACACCCATACTTGGTAAAGCGTGGGGCCGAGGTCGCCGATGGACGCCGTCAAAGGCAGAGTGTCCGCCGCAGCCGAGAGCAAGAGCGGCGTAGACTGGTTGTTGGTGAGGTACAGTTCGTCGCCAGAGCCGCCAGAAGCTTCCGCCACAATCGTCCCGTCCGAAGCACCGGCACACACCACGTTTGTCCAATTCACGTTCCACTCGATGGGTTCTGGGCAGTTGACGTGCACCGTGTCCACTCGGAAACACCCGTTGTCGTCTGTCGTGGTCACCTCGTAGGTGCCGTCTCCATTCAAGCATACCAACCCAGACAGCTCAAAGCCGTCGTCTGTGAATGAGCCTCCACCCATGGGGTTGCCCACAGGGCTCAGTACGGAAACAGCCAGGTTCCCAGTTCCACCCACGAGCAAGGAATCTGGGATGACGATGGACGCATCTGCTTCTCCAAAGCATGAGTTTTGGTTGCCGATGCTCGGCATCGCCTCGATGGGTTCAGGCGCCACCACTGTGAAATGGGTGGTGTCCATGCAACCGTAAGTGTCGAGCACCAGCACCGCGTAGTCTCCGGGTTCCACGTCCGAGAAGCTGTTGACGTTGGTTTGGGCCACCACCTCGGCGACTGAGAGGTCCAAGATCGTCTCCGCATCGTCAGAGAACGCGAACCCGTCAGGGAAAGCAACCAAGTCGTAGGCCGTGCCCGGCACGTCATTGCTGCCCAGGAATTGCAACCCGACCTCGGCGTTCTCGCCAGGACAGGTTGTCAGCAACCCAGACATGGTGGCTTGCTCTGATGCGTAATCCAAACAAGGGTGGGACACCTCGATGGCACCGCCAGCAGCTTGCTCCTCAATGAACCATTGCTGTTCTTGGCCCTGATCTCCATTCACAAACACTTGACAATTCGCAGAAAAGCTCCAGTCCCCGCATGTCGTCACGCGTGCCACTTCCACACGTAAGTCGTCTCCTGCAATGGCGTTGGGAGGCCCAGCCACTTCCCCTGTTCCCCCATCAAGCACAGGCAAGACGTACAACAGGCCATTTTCCACTTGGTGGGCGCAAATGTTTGAGCCAGCCGTGGGGCCGTCGGTGTCCCCCACCTTACTGGGAATCACCCCTGGGATGCCGTCGAAGGATGCATCACCGCTAAGCATGCCAATGGTCCAAAAGGTGTCGTATTCATTCAGAGGGAGGAAATCCCAGAAGAACGTGGTGTTCGTGGCATTCATGGCGAAGTCGGCGCCAACCGGGTTGTGACAACCACAAGGCGCGTCAATGCCCATGGGCGATGAGCCTGCCCCAGTGTCCGCAAACACCGCAGACAACACGTCGTTGGGGTTGGTGAATTCGGCATACACAATGAACGAAGCGTACCCGTCCAAAACGCCGTCCTCGTCGAATTCGTCTTCAGGCGTTGGGGTGTCGGCGCCATAAAAGACGGTGTCGACTTCCACCACAAAACCAGTCATTTGGGCTGTGGCAGAGGCCGACCAAATCATGCCCACCACCAGGAGGGCGAGACCGGCCAAAGGGAAATGTAGATGTCGCTTCATGCAGGATGCGTCGTTTTCGCGATTTGGCATGCAAATTAGCGGTTTTCAGCGCTTGTTCAACCAGCCCAAACATCATGGAGTCAACCTCCCCACGTGCAGAACCCACATTTGAATCGCTGTTTGAAGAAAATGGGGTCTTGGCAGTGGTCAAACCGAACCGGCTTTTGGTCCACCGTACAGACATCGATTTTCACGAACCCCACAATTTGCGGGACCAGGTCAACGCAGACCGACCCCGCGA
>DKNS01000192.1:0-4997 GCA_002469765.1 Flavobacteriales bacterium UBA7382
GCCCCCGAGGTTGGACGCTTCGTCTTGGCCGAGCATCACGCCGACGTTGCTTTGCCTGAACTCTTCTTGGGAGTTGAACACAAGCACCTGGAGTGGGCCTTCCAACGCGCGTCCAAACATCGGCGCCAGGTCGTCTGCCTCGCCTTGGAGCATGCGGGTGACTTGCCCTGCAATTTGGTCTCCTTCTCGGTAATGGTGCACCTCGAAGTTGCCTTGCTCAAACACTTGCCACTCAAACGTGCGATGTTGCACCCGGTTCTTGCCGAAGGCCACATTCATGCCGTCGGTGAACTGGGCGCAGGCTTCAGGATGGATGGATCCGAGGACCAACCACCAAACCAGGACTACGAGGACACCACGTGCGAACATTCTACCCGAAATTACGCCCCATGGTGCATACTCTCACGTGCAACGCCTTTGGTGAACAGACTTATGTCGTGGAATGCGGAGACTGCGGATTGACCGTGGTCGACCCAGGGATGGCCAGTTCTGAGGAGCGGGCGACGTTCCAGCATCTGTGCGACCGACTCAATGCGAAGCCTGTGCAGGTGCTCTTGACGCACGCCCATTTGGACCATGTCATGGGATGCGGGTGGATGAAGGACACCTACGGGCTTACTCCGAGGCTTCATCCCGCGGACCGCGAGACGTACGAGCAAGCACCGCGTGTGGCGGAGGTCTACGGGGTGAGGATGGACGCTGTTCCGGCGGCAACCTTTGACCTTCGGCATGGAGACACATTGACGTGCGGCCAACTTGAGCTGGAGGTTCGCTTTGTGCCAGGTCATGCACCTGGCCATGTGGCCTTTGTGTGTCACAGTCAGGGTTGGGCGTTGGGCGGCGATGTCCTGTTCAGGGGAAGTGTGGGCCGGACCGACCTGCCAGGATGCGACGCTTCGGCTCTGGCCCAGAGCATCAAAGCCCAAATCTTCACCCTGCCCGATTCCATGGTGGTTTGGCCAGGGCACGGCGGGCCGACCACGGTCGGCGACGAAAAGCGCGGAAATCCTTTTGTGAATGGAGCAGGCTCAGGCCTTCTCCAGTGTGAAGCTGAAGGTTGAGCCTTCGCCCTCGGTGCTTCGCACGCTGATGGTTTGGCCATGGGACTCCAGGATGTGCTTGACGATGGCCAACCCCAGACCTGAACCGCCCGCATGCCGGCTGCGAGATTTGTCCACGCGGTAGAACCGCTCGAACACCCGGGCGAGGTGCGATTCGTTGATGCCGATTCCATTGTCTGCCACCTCCACCAAAATGGCGTCGTCAGCATCGTAGCACCGGATCTCCGTGTGCCCTTCCTCTGAACCGTAATTGATGGAATTGACGATGAGGTTGGTGAGGACTTGGACAATCTTGGAGGAATCCCCTTTCACCATGATTTGGGAGGCGTCGACCCCCTTTTTCAGCCTCAAGTCAATCTCGCTGCGCCGGGCTTTGGGCTCGAGGCTCTCCATCGTTTCGCGGATGATCTCCAGCAAATCGAACGGCACCAATTCGATATCCAGCGTGCCCGATTCCATCTTCGTGATGACGTCCAAATCCTCCAGCAGCCCAGCCATTCGGTCGACATTTTTCGCGGCCTTCAACAGGAACTTGCGGTTGATTTCAGGATCGTTCAACCCACCTTCAAGCAAGGTCAGGATGAATCCTTGGATGTTGAAAATGGGGGTCTTCAATTCGTGGGCAAGGTTGCCAATGAACTCCTTGCGGAAGGTGTCTGCCTCTCTGAGCGTCGTGATTTCTTCGATTTGGCTGTCCGCCCAGGTCATCACATCGTGATTGACTTGCTCGATGATGTCTTGACCCATGTCCAAGTGAACATGGCTGGTGGAGCCTTTCAGACGTCTGATGGTTTTGTAGATGATCCGCACTCGATCTTGGATGTACAGACCAAGCTGACGGTACACCAGAAGAAAGCAAATGACGCCCACCAGTGCCCCTGAGCCAAGAGACATCAGCGGCTGAATTTCCCCAGATGCTGCTTGAGTGGCCAAGGCGGTCGCAACGAGCGACGCGATGCCTGCAGTGATGGCAGTTTGGGCGGCCACCGCCCTGGGGGTTCTGCCGGCCATTAACCTACAAATTTGTAGCCGACCCCCTTGACCGTCCTGAAGTACTGTTCTCCGAGTTTCTCACGAAGTTTTCGAATGTGCACATCGATGGTGCGGTCTCCCACCACCACGTCCGTTCCCCACACGCTGGCAAGAATGTTCTCCCGGCTGAAAACTCGACCTGGTTGAGAAGCGAGAAGACTGAGCAGCTCAAACTCTTTTTTTGGCAGGCTGAGCTCCTTACCATGATGAAGAACCACGTAACGGTCTGGGTCAATCATCAGTCCAGTGCCGTCGTAATCACCACCGACGTAGCCGGTGGCTTTTTTTCTCCTCAGCAGCGCTTGGACCCGGGACAGCAACACCCTCGGCTTGATGGGCTTCAGGATGTAATCGTCTGCGCCAGCTTCGAAGCCTGCGATTTGCGAATAATCCTCTCCCCTCGCAGTTAAGAAAGCCACAATGGACTGGCGCAGAGATTTGTGTTCTCTAATTTCTGTGCATGCCTCGACACCATCCATTTCAGGCATCATGACATCGAGCAAAATCAAATCGGGCAGCACCTTTTTGGCCAAAGCCACACCTTCCCTTCCGTTGGTGGCGGTGTGCACGATGTAGCCCTCTTTCACAAGGTTGTACTTGATGAAATCAAGGATGTCCGGTTCGTCGTCGACGAGGAGAATGCTCTGCTTGCCCATGGCTCGAAGTTCATCTCGGGTATGTTCCTCTTGGGTTAACGGCATGTGAACTGTGGTTAAAGACGAAGATGCAACACCTGCTGCGTATTTCCGCCTATTTCAGTGCGTCGAGGTAGTTTTGCCACGCTTGGCGCACCTCGGAGTGCTTGGGGTCGTGCCAAAATGCTTGCCCTTCTTCCGCGTCCCGCAAGATGTGCATGGCGTCGTTGAATCTGCCGAAGAGCCGGGAGCCAACATTTCCCCAGACCCACATGCCAGCCGCTGCCACCACAGCCCATCCCTCTGGGGCCAAGGCGCCTGCGAGGGCCGATTCGATCAACCAGACCAGGGGGAAGAACACCATCGCAAAGCCCATTCGCATGGTGGAAACAAATTCGAGCTTGCGCACATTTTTCTTGACGCGTTGGCGAATCAATGCGGCGATTGGCCAAGTGGGCAAGTGGGCCAAACGAGCCAAAGGATTCAACAACCGCACCCACCATCGTCGGGCTCGGACGTCTTCCGGACCTTGCCCCCATGCCTCGGGTCGCCCAGGAGCCGGTTGGGCTTGCTGGGCAGACTGCCACGCACGATGCGCCTCGGTCACGCGCGATGTCCAAGCAGGATCGTCGCTCCATCGCTTGCGCCAAGCCTCAAGTGTGGCAGGGATTTCTTCCCAAGCTTGGGCGTCGAGTTCTGTGGTTCTCCTGGCCCGCACCCCGTCGTGGAAAATCTGCTGGGCTTCCGTCGGTTGAATGTCGACCATGACCTTTTTTAAGGCCGTTGAAACCCGATCGTGGAAAGCCACTTTGTCCATGGTGCCGTCTTCCTTCAGACAATCGGCATAGGGGATGGGGGTTCCGGCACGCACGCGCAATTGGCGGCGCCAATCGGCGTAATGCTCGTAGTCCAGTCCGATAGGGATCAACTGAATGTCCCGCAGATCTTCGTGCTTGCGCCCCCCCCTGGCAAGCATTTCTGCAAGCCCACCTTTCAAGGGGCGAAGGGATGGGAAGGGGTTGTGGTTGCCTTCCGGAAAAAGGGCCATGGCTGCGCCCGCCTCCATCCGGTCCACGCACGCGTCAAATATGATGTCGTTGCGGTGCCGCAAGTCCGCAAGCCTGTCCCGTTGACGGTACACCGGCATTTGGTTCCAGCCAAACAAAAAATGCCTAAACACTGGGTTCCAAAACACATCGGCCCGCGTCAAATAGTGCATTTGTTGAGGGATGAATGCACAAATCGGCATGGGGTCCATCATGCCGTTTTGGTGATTGCTGATGAAGATGGCCGAGGTGCCCGGCTTGGGCAGTGAGTCGAACCCATCGAGGCCACGGATGCGGAAGTAACGTGTGATTCCGCTCCACACCAACACACGTGTCAGCCTGTAGTAAAGGTGTGACACTTGCACAGGAGGTGTCAAAATGGGTCTTGTTTTCGCCATGGTCTCAGGTCAACGCAGGCGTGCACCTGCCGATTCTAGGGCGTTCAAAATCCGTGACATGGCGGAATCGATTTGCTTGTCGTTCAACGTGGCGTCAGGGTTCTGCAAGGTGAACGCCATCGCGTAACCCACTCCCCCCTCCTCCAGACCCTTCCCTTCGTAGACGTCGAACAACTCAACGCCCTTGAGCAATTTTCGCTCTGCTTTTTCAGCAGCCACCTTGAGGGTTTCGTAAGCCACACCTTTGGACACCACCAAGGCCAAGTCACGACGCACCGCGGGAAACCGCGCCAAGTCATGCGCCTTCACGCGGCGTTTTCTCACCGCTTTCCAAAGCTTCGCGACGTCAAAATCGGCCCAAAAAACGGGAGCGTCCACATCGCACCCCTGGGCCACGGAGGGTTGCACCAGACCCCAACGTCCGACTTCTTGACCGTTGGCGTGCCGCAGCACGACTCCCTCCGCCAGCAGTCCTTTGGTGTCCACTTCGGCTTCGGAAAAGAGGCTCAATCCCACTGTCGCCAACAACGACTCCACGGCGTATTTCAGCGTGAACATGTCGGCTTCCCCGTCCTGGCCTTTGGGCGCGTTCCAGGATTCGGGTTTGTCCCTTCCTGTCACCCACAGGCTGAGGTGTTCTTTCTCGTCGTAGGCCTTTCGCACGGTGCCGTCTTCGGCGGTCACGTCCCGTTGCGTGTAGGTTCTGCCAAATTCAAACATCCGCAGGTCGGGCTGCTTGTGTTTGCTGTTGCGTGCGATGGCTTCAAGGCCCTGGAAGACCAAGCTTTGGCGCATCGCCCCCAAATCTGAGCTCAAGGGGTTGAG
>DKNS01000192.1:5380-7125 GCA_002469765.1 Flavobacteriales bacterium UBA7382
GCCTTGGTCAGGGAGTTGGACATGATCTCTGTGAACCCTTGGCTGACCAGCAGTTCACGCCACCCGAACAACACGTCTTCGCGGTTGGGTTTGGCCGGGATCTCCAATGTCCCGGTCATGCGTGTGGGCAATGGCACGTGGTCGAAGCCATGGATGCGCAGGATTTCCTCTGCCACGTCGGCTGGCCGTGTCACGTCGCTGCGGTACGCAGGAACAGTCAGCGTCCAAGTGGAGCCTTGCCCGTCTTTCACCTCGATGTCCAGCGAAGCCAAGATTGACTTCAACCTGTCTTTGGAGATGTCGGTGCCCAGGAACCTTGCGAGCCAACCCAAGTCCAAGTCCACATGTGCTTCTTGGACGGTGGCCGTGTCCGCATGTTCTGTGGCGGCAAACACCTTGGCACCTGCCCATTCCGTCAACAATTGGGCGCAACGTTTCGCAGCCAAACAGACCGTATCGGGGTCAACCCCTCGCTCAAACCGGAAACTGGCATCGGTGCTCAGGGTGTGGCGCTTGGCGCTTTTTCGCACGGTCACAGGATTGAACCAGGCCGCTTCAAGGATCACTTTTGACGTGCCTTCGGACACCCCGCTTTCCAGGCCGCCGTATACGCCGGCGAGGCACATTGCCTTGGAAGCGTCGGCAATCACTAGGTCCTTGGCGTCCAACTCGCGTGCTTCTCCGTCGAGGGTGGTGAATGACTCTCCTTGGGCGGCCTTTCGGACGACAATTCGACCTTCGGCAATCTTATCCATATCAAAGGCATGAAGGGGATTGCCAAACTCATGCAAAACCAAGTTGGTCGCGTCCACCACGTTGTTCAAGGGCTGGATGCCGATGGCGCGCAAACGCTTCTGCGCCCAATCTGGGCTGGGACCCACCTTCACGTTGTGCAGCTCCACAGCCAAGTAGTGGGGGCAGTCCTCGGCGGCGTCCACCGACACCGACACCGACGTCTCCTCCTTCAATGCGGCATTCAAGTCAATGCAATCGGGCAGAACAAGCTCTTTTGCAGACATGGGCCCGATGCCTTCCACGGTGCCGTGCAGCAACCCGGCCCGGAGGTCCCGGGCCACCCCCCAATGGCCCATGGCGTCGTTCCGGTTGGGTGTCAGGCCGATTTCAATGACATCATCCCCTTCGAGACCCACAACTTGCGCCATGTCTGCACCTACAGGAGCGTCTGGGGCCAACACCATGATGCCGTCGTGGCCGCTGCCAAGTCCCAATTCATCTTCTGCGCAAATCATGCCAAGCGAAACTTCGCCGCGGATCTTGCCCTTCTTGATTTTGAAGGGTTCCCCGCCCGTGGGGTGCAGGGTGGTGCCGACGGTTGCCACCGGCACCTTTTGGCCTTCCGTGACGTTGGAAGCACCGCAGACAATGCTCAAAGGACCATCCTCGAGTCCGACATCCACCGTACAAATGCGCAAGCGGTCGGCGTTGGGGTGCTGCACCACTTCGGTGACGTGGCCGACGACCACACCGCGGAGCCCCCCAAGCACGTCTTCAACGTGGTCCACGCCTTCCACTTCCAACCCGGTGGCGGTCAAGACTTGGGCTGCTTGTTGGACGTCCACTTCATGTGGGAACAACTCTCGGAGCCAGCGGGCAGAAATTTTCATGGGATGCGGTTGATTCCGGCCTTATGGCCTTTTGCAAATCTACTTTGTCGGGCCCTTTTTTCAGTGGGATAAAAAAGCCTACATTTGCACCCCTCCATCGGGATGTAGCTCAGTTGGTAG